>CAMWTV010000215.1 GCA_947177215.1 uncultured Muribaculaceae bacterium | reverse complement strand
ACGAAATGCTCCAGCTTACCGAAGATCTCGGTGCCGAACCCCTCTTCGTTGTCAACATCGGAATGGGCCACGACTGGAAAGTAAACTACCTCGAGATCGGCGAATACATCCAGGAAGCTCTCGACGCCATCGAATACTGCAACGGCGACATCAACACTCAATGGGGAGCCGTCCGCGCAGCCAACGGACATCCCGAGCCATTCAACCTGCGTCTAATTGAAATCGGAAACGAAAACTATCAGGCCGACGCTTCTCAGCAGAGCGACCACTATGCCGAACGATACAAACAGTTCTACGACGCCATCAAATCACGCTATCCCGAAATAACACTAATCGGAAACGTCGAGGCATGGGGAACCGACAACCCCACATGGCGCAACTCATATCCCGTCGATGTGGTCGACGAGCACTACTACCGCTCACCGTCATGGTTCCTCAACCAATACGGAAAATACGACTCCTACGACCGCTCAAAACCCAAAGTCTACGTCGGAGAATACGCCGTCACCGACGGATTCGGCGTTAACGGACACCTCACTGCCGCACTCGGCGAAGCCGTCTACATGCTCGGAATGGAAAACAACTCCGACGTATGCGTCATGAACAGCTACGCCCCGATTTTCATCAACGAGAACGACCAGCGCTGGAAACCCGACATGATCCGGTTCAACACCGAAACCGCCTACGGCACACCGTCATACCACGTGCAGCAGCTCATGGCAACAATCCACGGAAAGCAGAACGTCCGTTGGACTGAGACCGGGAACATCAACTCCACCGGACACAAAATCGGACTCAGCACATGGAACACAACCGCAACATTCGATAACGTAACACTCACCGATGCCAACGGAAACACCATTTTCGCCGACGACTTCTCGGCGCCCAACACCGCATGGGCCTCTGCCGGCGGATCATGGAACCGCAACAACGGAGTCCTCACCCAGACCGACCAGACCATGCAGGGCAAACTGAACATCGCCGATGTAAACGCCCCCGACTCCTTCACTCTTGAACTCGACGCCACCAAAAACTCTGGCGACGAAGCCTTCCTCGTAGCCTTCAACTACGGCGACGACAGCAACTACTGCTGGTGGAACATCGGCGGATGGGGAAACAACGCCCACGCCATCGAAGTCTGCAGCAACGGTTCGAAAACCAACTACGGCTACACCGCAGGCAAAATCGAGACCGGACGCACCTATCACATACGCATCCAGGTCAACGGCGCCTCAGTAAAATGCTGGCTCGACGACAACCTGATACACGATCTCACCCTCCCCGTAAAACGCTCAGTCTACGTCGCTTCATCCATCAACGAAGACGAAGGCATCCTCTATCTCAAGATAGTCAACCCCTACGAAACACCTCAGACCGTCAGCATCAACCTCGCCAACGCAACATTCACAGGCGTCGACAATGTGACACTGCTCGCATCTGCAGCCGGAACCGACGAGAACACAACCGATTCTCCCCGCACCGTCTATCCCGTCAACGCCTCGATGGCAAGCCCCGAACCCCATTCAGCCCTCTATGAGGCTCCCGCCTACTCTCTTGGCATAATCCGCCTCAACATTGCCGACATAAAATCCGGCACAACACCCTCCGGCAAACCCTCTCCCGAAGCCGAGGCCGCTGTGCGCGAATCGCTCGAACCGCTCGCACGCAAGCTATCCTTCCTCCACGCCTCGACTCCGCTCCCCACAACCACTCGCACCGGAGCCACAATCAGCTGGAGCCTCGACGGCACCAACCGCGATCTCCTTTCTGTCTCTCAGAGCAACTGGTCATCATATCTCAACGTAGCGCCACTCACAAACGAGACTCCGCTCGAAGGAGCCTCTCTCATAGCCGACATCACCTATCCCGCAGGCCAGAAATCCAGCCTCACTCTCCCTGTCACCATAGCTCCCTCCGACGGCCGCTTCGGTTATCTCTACTGCTATATGAAATCCAGCAAAGAGATAACCAACTTCGCCCTCGGCACACGCGAAGACCGTGGAATGGCCTTCACCGAACTCCTTGGCGGAGCCGAAGTATTCGACACCTACACATGCGCCGGAATCGAACACGGCACACGCGATGCCTACCTGAACCGCGGACAGCGCCCCGGCGAATACTTCATCACCACAACCGACATGTGCAACGCCAACTCTGGCGTCTGGAACAACTTCGGTCTGAACCTCATCCGATCCACCGACCTCATCCACTGGGAATCCACAACCTTCGATTTCCGCAAAGGAAAATCAATATTCTCCGACCCCGAGGCCACAACCGACGCCTACCGCACCGATGAAGAATACGCCCAGATGCGCCGCGTATGGGCACCTCAGTGGATCTGGGATCCCGACGCCGACAACGGCAACGGCGCCTACCTCGTCTACTACTCGCTGTTGAGCTTCAACTCCGGCGACACCCACGACAAAATCTACTACTCTTACGCCGACCCCGATTTCCGCACACTCACACAGCCCCGACTCTTCTACGACCCGGGCTATGCAGTCATCGACGCCGACATAACCTATAACCCCTACGACCGCCTCTATCACATGTGCATCAAACACGAAGGCGCCTCAGGCGGCGACCGCGGCACATACATTCTCACATCCGACCGCCTCGTCGGAGGTGAGTGGAAAGAGATCCTCCACGTCACCAACGAAGGAAGCGAGCTCGTCGAAGGAGCATCGCTCATACGTCGTATCGACGAAGACGCCTATAACCTCTACTACATGCGCTACTCCGGAGGATCGGCCTACAAAGTCTGCGAACTCGACCACCTCAACACCTCAGCCGGCTCTGCAATCGCCGTCGAAGGAAAAGGAAGCTTCCAGCATGGATCAATCATGACCGTAACCGAAGACGAATACAAAGTTCTTCAGGCATGGAGCGACATAACACTGCTCATCGCCGATGTCAAGAAACTACCCACACAAGCCTTCGACTCAGCCATAGCCCAGGCCGAGGAAGCACTCGCCGAAACATCCGTCGAGGCACTCGCCACAAAACTGCCCCAGGCACTCGAAAACCTCCGGGCCGCACGCGAGCTTTATGTAAAAGAGCTGATCTCCCAGGAAGGCACCACCGACCTCACAGTCCTCATTGTCAACCCCGACTTCAGCAACGGATCGGCCGGATGGAACGGAACATCATTCACCGCAGCATCACAAGGCGTGGCCGAGCACTGGAACAAAACCTTCGACACCTACCAGACCCTCGAATACATGCCCGCCGGCACCTACACCCTCTCCTGCTCCGGCTTCTACCGTAACGGAGGAAAAGAAGCCGCCCAATCACACGCCGACGGCTCCGAAGAGCTCCTTGCAATGCTCTACATAAACAATGAGCACACCCCATTCATGTCGCTCTACGACGATTCCGTAAGCTACACCGCCTCACCCTACACCTACCCCGACAATGTGACACAGGCCAACAAAGCCTTCAACACCGACAACTTCTACGGCGGCAACACCGTTTCGACAATCCTGCACGAAACCGGCGACATACGCCTCGGCATACGCAAAACCGTCGGAAAAGCCAACGACTGGAACTGCTTCGACAACTTCCGCCTCCTCTACAACCCCGACACAAGCGGATCCGTAGAGCAGACTGCCGTCAGCGCCCCGCTCCCTGAAAAAGTCGATGTCTACACCGCCACAGGCATCCTCCTCCGCCGCGCAGTCCCCCTCTCCACAGCCACCGCAGGCCTCCCCGCAGGCATCTACATAGCCGGAAACCGCAAAGTGGCCATACGCTGACCCCCGTCTGCCACCACCGGAAACAGACAAGGCCATGTGTCAGAAATCATCGACACATGGCCTTGTCTTATACTGTAAAGCCTGAAAAAGCTTACTGATCAGTCCCGGTTACCGCCGAAAAATCTCAGCAGATAAATAAACAGGTTGATGAAATCCAGATACAGGCTCAAAGCGCCCAGAGTGGCCAGACGCCCGTTTGCCATCGACGGATCGGCATACGCCATCTGCTTTATCTGCTGCGTGTCCCACGCCGTCAGTCCGATAAACAGCAGCACACCTATGCCGCGTACAATCCATTCAAGCGTCGAGCTGTGCATGAACATATTCACCCC
>CAMWTV010000214.1 GCA_947177215.1 uncultured Muribaculaceae bacterium | reverse complement strand
TTCGATGGGCCCTCAGGGCTTTGGCGGCGGTCAGGGCGGTTTCTATTCCGGCGGCATGTCGATGGAAGATATATTCTCTCAGTTCGGCGACATCTTCGGAGGTCACTTCAATTTCGGAGGCGGATTCGGCGGTGCCACCGGGGGACGGTCAACACGCAGGCAAAAACCTCAGCGCAGAGGATCTGATCTTCGCATAACTGTAAAACTAACACTTGCCGAGATTCAGACCGGCGTTGATAAAACGCTCAAAATCCCGGCGAATGTTAAATGTGAGCACTGTAACGGTACGGGAGCGAAAGACGGTACTGCGTTTACCACATGTCCGACATGTCATGGCTCCGGAACAATCAGTCAGATAGTGCAAGGCATTTTCGGCCCGCAGGAAGCGGTTGGCGTTTGCCCGCAGTGTGAAGGCGACGGAAAAATAATTTCCGAGACATGCCATTTCTGTCATGGAGAAGGCATACAGCGCAAAGAGGAGTTTGTTTCGTTCCACATTCCGGCAGGAGTTCAGGAGGGTATGACCCTTACAGTCAAAGGCAAAGGTAACGCGCCAAGACGTGGCGGTATCAACGGCGACCTTCTGGTTGTAATCCAGGAGGTAAAACACCCCGAACTTATACGCGACGGAAATGATGTGATCTACAACCTGATGCTTGATATCCCGACCGCAGCGCTCGGCGGAGCTGTAGAGGTACCTACAATTACAGGACGTGCACGACTGAGCATTCCGGCAGGCACACAGCCCGGAAAAGTATTGCGTCTGCGCGGAAAAGGCCTCCCGTCTACCGACGGAAGGGGAACCGGCGACGAACTTGTGAATGTTATGGTATATGTTCCGGAGTCGCTTAATGAAAAAGAAAAAGCGGCATTTGAGTCGCTCCGAGACGAACCGGATATCAAACCTTCTGAATCAACAAAGCAACGCCTCTTTTCCAAACTAAAACATATCTTCGAATAAATTTGAATATATGAAATATATCAAGCGCTGTATCGCATCAGAAAAACGATACAGCGCTTGATATTTAAATGACAGGATCTTTATCTGATCCCCGGGTCGGAAAAGTAGTCGGAACGTATAATGAGATCTGATACATCCCATGCTTCTGCTTTTAGTCTGTCATACATGGCCGAAGAACGGCCTATGAGATTTCCGTCGGCATCGACCGCTGATGAATTCTCTTGGTCAAGCATGCTGATTCCTACCCCTCTCCATGACATGTTTTCACAGCCCATCACGTCAAGAATTGTCGGAAAAACATCTATCTGTCCCACTGTTCTGTCAATTCTCATGCTTTCGCCTGTATTAAGAGCCATGAAAACAATCGGCGAATCCTCACTGTTTTCAACCCCTTCTATCTCTGTGTTGTGGTCAGAGGCTATCACTATAATAGTGTTATCATATAGCCCCATACGCTTCAATTCGTCAATAAACATGCCAAGCTGAGTGTCGAAATAGTTTGTCATGCGATAATAATTGGCCAATGGAGCGGAAATCCCGTCTAACTCGGTCAGATTCTCATGAAACGAAGCACCCTTATCCATAAACGGTTTGTGCATTGAAAGCGATGTTATTTCAAGCAGGTATGGCTGTGGCATTTTCGGGATCTCGTCAAGAGCACGCTTGAACAGGGCTGCGTCATGCCCGTGCTCCTCTGCATATCGGCTGTCGCCAACTTTCTGGATCAACTCATCGTAGCCATAACTTTCTGAAGTTACATCATGGTTCCAGATATATCCGGCCTCAGCTATTATTTCTTTTGCAGATGAAGGTTTCAGCGACGAAACAAGCGACGGAAATGTGTTGTCTCCGAAAATCAGAGCGGCACATCCGTTATTTATCGGCAACAGTCCGGTGTTGTAAATCATCTGGCCGTCTGAAGAGCCTCCATCCTTTACTTGCGACACTACATCAACACACGAAATAGTTCCGTGGTCTCTAACAAGCCTGTTTAGAATGGGCGTAACCTCAACTCCGTTCACGCGCGCGTCTATCACCCCTGAGTTAAGTGATTCCACAATAATGAGAATCAGATTGTGGTTTCGGTTGCCGGAGAAAGCACTTGAGACCCCTACGGACTGCCTGGAATTGATAAACGATTCAATGACTCGCCGCTGATCGGGCGCAAGAACCTTTTTGCGATAATCAGGGATATGACACACCTGCACAAGCGAATACATTGCCAGACCACTCGCCTTCCACATGCAAACCCGGTTCGACTGCATGGTGAACCGGTTGTCAAGAGCCTGTAAAAATGTATAATTGCTATTTTCAGTTGTTCTTATATAATTTTTGATCGCGTTAGTTGCCAGAATCTGGGCTGTTGCGAACATCAGGAAAATGACCGTGACAACAACTGCCTTATGAGAAGCTTTAACAGGAGGGATGTTTCTTACAAAAAGTAGCCGGTAAGCTGCAATCGGAATGCAGACAAACAACAGATAAACCGCATCCGGGCATCTTATCAGGCCAGGCACATTCTGAAACACCAGGCCGTTATAGCTCTTCACGCTTATGATGGTATGAAACGGAATTATGTCGTGCCAATATCTGAAATACAAGAGATTTGCATATATAAAAAATACACAGACCGCTATTACCAGACAAGCTGTCCATCTGAAACGTGGCCCGATAATCCATATGCCTGAAAGCAGCAACATGCTGTCGGTCAGCAAAACAACAGAGTCTTTGACAACCTCTGTTGTCTGCCCTATGGCGAGTGTGAATCGATATGTGGCAAAGAAGAGTGACAAAACACAGACAATGTAAAAAGCTGCAAGCTTGACAAACGATTCTGATAAAATGGCTTTTTTTGCTGACATTGACGTTAAGTTAGATTCAGGTATGATAAAAACGGGGAGCGCCATGGCGCTCCCCGAAAAAGATATTATGAGAAAAGATTGCCTGAGCGCCGGAATCAGATCCAACGGGTATAGGCAAAATCCATGCGGTGCGGCAGAGCCGGATTGATGGGGTAGAGACGATATCCGTAGCGGAATACTCCGGCATCCTTGAGTTTAAGGTGAAGCTGGTATGTAAGCACGCTGCCCTCCTCTTTCACCACATCGAATGCCTGGGTAAACTGGAATTTATCTTCTCCGTCCTCGTTCTTGTAGACAACCAGCTCAAGACCGAGATCTTTTCCGAGACCATTTGTATCGACAATCGCCTGTGCGGTGAAATCGTTTCCGGTAGAAGAATTGGTCAGATCTGACGATTTCACGTCGAACACCTTGATTCCGTCCCATGCCGAAGCAACCTTCTCTTTCCATGCAACAATCTCCTTTGCAAGAGCATAATCGTGGGCAGCAAGTTTCTTCGAGCGGTCTGCCTCCTTGTTGTAGAAGCGGTCAATATAGTCTTCGATCATGCGCGTCATCGTGAAATGGGGTGCGATGTCGCCGATCGAACGTTTGATATACTGCACCCACTCAGGAGAATAGCCCTTGGAATTCTTCGCGAAATACAGCGGGATAATCTCATTCTCGAGCATGGAATAGATGGTCGCTGCATCAAGTTTGTCCTGCTGGGCCTGATCTGTATAAGTGCGCTTGTCGGTGAGCGCCCATCCTGCTTTTTCGTTGAAACGGTAGCCTTCATACCACCATCCGTCGAGCACAGAGAAATTAAGCACACCGTTCATCTCGGCCTTCTCACCAGATGTTCCCGAAGCTTCCAGCGGACGGGTCGGAGTGTTCAGCCAGATATCCACACCGGTAACCAGCCTCTTGGCCACAATCATATTGTAGTCTTCCAGGAATATGATCTTGCCGAGGAACTCAGGCATGCGTGAGATCTCCATTATGCGTTTGATCAACCCCTGACCGGCACCGTCGGCGGGATGCGCTTTGCCTGAGAAGACAAACTGCACGGGGAAACGCTCGTTGTTAACGATCTTTGAAAGACGTTCAAGGTCAGTGAAAAGCAGATGCGCGCGCTTGTAGGTAGCGAATCGACGGGCAAAACCAATGATAAGGGCATTAGGATTGATCTTGTCGACAATCTTCATTACAGCCGAGGGGTCGCCCTGATTGGCAAGCCATTTGGCTTTGAAGTCGCGTTTAACGAAATTGATGAATTTGTTTTTCATCTGACAGCGCATTGCCC
>CAMWTV010000213.1 GCA_947177215.1 uncultured Muribaculaceae bacterium | reverse complement strand
GCCTGAAGGTAGTTAAACATGGAATGGCTTATGGGTGCGACTGAAACTGTAATGATGTCGTTATCAAGAATCGCATCCCCATCGTTTTCGTCAGGATTCTGACGTGTGGTCATGATGGCATAATTGATCATACCGTTTTCGGAGTTCCGACTTGACACAATCCCCCAGTTATAAGGTTCAGAATTGCGATAAACCCGAATCCAATAATCAGTGGCTGCAATATCGGAATCAGAGAATGCAACCTGAAGAGCAGCAACGTAATCATATGGCATTTTAATCCATTCGAAAGACAGACTATGAATAACGACGCCCTCATACATTATAGAGGTTGAGGCATACTTTTTATTGTTTCGGTTTACTTCAAGGGTATATACATGTCCTGGAATGCCACTCATAGGATTTGAGTAATACCCCTCGTCATCAAGGGCCAACATATAAGTCTCATTGTCGGTTATGTCTGTAATAAGCACATTGGCATCTGTTACAGGGAGGTTTGTTATCTGATGATCAACCGGAACAGTTTCAGTTAGGGCTACCCTACTGCCATTTTGAGTCAAGTTACCTTCAATAACCAGTATCGGACTGTGGGCATGATATTTAAATTCAAGTTCTTTCTCGCAAGATGTAAAAAGAGTTGCAATTGCGATAATAGTTGCCTGGCCAAGGATATGTGCTGAGAATGACTTCACGGGATTCAGAATTTTAGTGTATATGATACCGACGGTACAATTCCATATAGAGAACGCTGCACTGCGCGAGTTCCAGAAGGTTTAGTGGCATCATCTTCAAAGAATATGATGTATGGGTTGTATCGGTTATATAAATTGTAGACGCCTATTACCCATTGATAAGTGAAGCGCTGCCCGACATGTTTATAAGTTGCAGAAATATCAAGATGATGAGTTGATGGGGTGCGGTAACCATTTCGTCGGGAATAGTAGTAACAAGTGGCTCCGTCCAGATTATATTTGGCATCAGGAAGCGTTAGAGGATGTCCGGATGAATATTGCCAGTTAGCCGATAGATTCCACTTGTCGGAAATGTTTAAGATGGAGATTATTGAAACTGAATGCCGGCGGTCATTGGTAGCATCATACCATTTATCGTTATTTATTCCGGGTATGCGGGTCAGAGTTTTTGACAAGGTGTATGACACCCACCCTGTCAATCGCCCGAGATTCTTCCGGAACATTAATTCCAGGCCGAAGCTTTTCCCATTTCCACATAAAATGAGATCCTCAAGAGCTATATCAGAAAACATTGTCAGCCCGTCTCGATAGTCATACACATTCCTGATCGAGCGATAATAACCTTCTGCAGACCATTCCCACATGCCGCTATGGGTAGTCCCGATATAGCCGATACTTGCCTGTTCCGATTTTTCAGGTTTGACATTTCCGGAAGTAATCGCATATCGGTCGAACGGAAAACTTGTAGAACTTGATCTTATTGCATGTAGCGGTTGAGAATTTGACGAGAATCCCCCTTTTATGTTATGATAATCATTTATGGTGAATTTCAAACTTATGCGGGGTTCCGGAATAACATATGTCTTGCCAGACAGGTTCTCAACAGAGCCGAACGAAGACTTGAAGTCATTTAAAAACTCGCACGTCATGGCTGATATGGCCGACATTCGCAATCCTCCTGTTACCGTAAGGCGATCGAATCGCCCGTTATAATCTATCCAGAAAGCGTTCTGCCACCCGGCTTTTATTTCCTTGTCAATGTTGTTATTCATTGACATTTCACCAGATTTGACATGTAAAAGCTCTGACCGCACTCCCCCATCAAGCTCATGGTCATCGTTTATGCGGAATTTCACTCTCTCATTGATGGAAAAACTGCGGATAAATTCGTCAAGCGTCTGTGAGGATTTCATAATGCGCATGTCCATTTTTGCAGTATATGAGGTTACCGCAGCTGTTGTTACGAAATGCCATCTGTCGCCGGCTTGTGTAATCCACGACAGGCTTCCGCCGACATTTCCCCAACGCATTCCCATCACATCCTCGATGCTCATATTATCTCGGGCTCCGAAGAAAGAGGCATCAATATAATTGCCGGGAGATGGATTGTATCTTACTTTTGCTGTGACATCATAAAAATTCATGACGATATCACGATATTCAGGAACCATTTTCAGAAACATATCCACATATGATCGACGCGCTGATACTGCAAACGTAAGCTTGTCACCAAGAATCGGGCCGGAGGCTTTGATTTTGGCTGCCAAAACACCAACTGTAAGTGCACCGTGATATGAATACGGATCGCCAGAGTCCAACCCTACGTCAAGCACTGACGACGATGCCCCACCATATGCAGCAGGTATCGGGCCTTTATAGAGCGTTGCGCGTGCCAGCGCATCCTCGTTAAATGTCGAGAATATTCCCATTACATGCGCCGGATTGAATAGAGAAATACCGTCCATGAGTATGTGGTTCTGGGACGCAGTTCCACCTCTTACTTCATAGCCACCGGCTCCTTCACCTTCGGAATTCACCCCTGGAAGCAACGTTATGGATTTAATTATATCATTCTCACCAAAAAGCACAGGCGTGAGAGACATTTTGGATAATTCGATATTCTCGGCACCCAGATGCGAGTCGGCAATGCGCCTGTTGACGGAGTTTCCGGTAACAATAACCTCCCCAAGACTATGCAGTGGCACTGAATCATTGACTTCTTCGCCATATAATGTAAGGCTACAAGCCAACTGGGCGATTATTGTTGTCAGTATTACCCTTGAAGCATGACTCATAAACTATTCCCTGATGAAAACCTGTGCGATAACAATTAACTTGCAAATTATATAATACTAAGGCAAAGATACTCATTTATTCTGACAAGATGTATGCAGTTTGAGTATTTCTCCGTATTTTTGCAAAAGTAAAAATGTTGATAAACATATCGATTCTCAGCTATGACCAAAACCCAACTTACGCTTACTGTTACCCAAAACAAAGGGCTTTCTCCAAACTACTCCCATATTGTTCTGACGGCGACAGACAGAAGTTCCACAGAACTCTCAGATCTGCCGACTGAGTTGAATTTAAAAGAAATTTTTGAAAGTATAAAGCCCGGACAATTTGTGCAGGTGAGAATTGATGGCAGCAAACAAACTTTTCTGCGGCGTCCGATATCAGTGAATTTTGTTGATCCGGCGAAATTTGAGTTACATCTACTTGTAAGGAACGCCGGCGAAGGTACGGCCACCTTGTGCAGAATAAATGTAGGCGAAGAGGTAAATGTGATTATGCCGCTGGGGAATGGTTTTACGGTAGATAATGACAATATCAGAAATCCTCTGCTAATAGGAGGTGGAGTCGGTGTGGCACCGATGCTGTATCTCGGGAAATCCTTACGGGATAACGGCATTACACCTACATTTCTGCTTGCCGGAAAATCTGCGAAAGATTTGTTGATGCTTGATGAGTTTGAAAAATATGGCCGGGTGATAGTTTCAACCGACGACGGTTCAAGAGGCCATCATGGGCTGGTTACCCAGAATCCATGTCTGACCGAAGAGAAATGGGATATTTTCTATTGCTGCGGGCCGATGCCAATGATGCGAGGTATCGCGGATATAGCCCGCAAACAAGGTGTTGACTGTGAGGTCTCGCTTGAGAACACCATGGCATGTGGCCTCGGAGCATGTCTCTGTTGCGTAGAAGATACAGTTGACGGTCATGTATGCGTATGCACCGAAGGGCCTGTATTCAATATCTCACAGCTAAAATGGTAGCTTTTTAAATCTTACAATTAAAGGGACTCCCCCATCTTTGCTGATATCCTGATTAAGGGTGTCAGCATTGTTTTTATAAAAAAGCTTGTTTTTGATCAGGATATTTCTGACAACCCTCGGATCAAGTTCTGTCAGACACCTCAATTCTGCGGCAAGATCGGAGATCCGATCCAGTTCTTCATTTCTTTGTAAAATTACGGCTACCGGAAACTCTTCAAACACAGTGTTGGCAGTCTCTACTGAAAACGGGCATACCTCTACCCTGTTCTTCTCCAGACTGACAACCTGCATCTGTTTTATCCCGGTCTGACATATCAGTGTGCGGGCCAGAACTTTGGCGGAATCAATTACTTCAAATCCGATCATAGCCTTGATCTACTC
>CAMWTV010000212.1 GCA_947177215.1 uncultured Muribaculaceae bacterium | reverse complement strand
ATCCGGCTCCGCTTCCCCTTTGGTCAGGATCATGAATCATGAAAAATTCTCGAATTGCAGCATATCGTAGTCGGTGAGGCAGGCAATGCTATGAGAATGAGATGATTGGACTGACTCCGGCAGTGGTTGTGGAAACATGGTTCTAATAAAAATTTGTTTTTATGGCTGTCATGTGAGTAGGAATTCACGGCGATGGCGTTATTAAAAATGTGTAAACCTTAAATTATTATTCATGAAAAAAAGTATTTTACTTCTGTCTTGCATGGCCGGGCTTCAGGCCTTCGCCACTACCGGGATTGTCCCCGGCACACCCTACTATATGCGCAATGTCGCTAACGGAAAATTTCTTACCGCAGGTGGCTGGTGGGGTACTCACGCCATTGTCGGGGAGTCAGGCATTCCTGTGACGTTTGAGGCAGCCGATGGGGCCGACCGGTTCCGGGCAGTTAATCCTTCCGGCTATTTCCAGGGAAGAGATATCTACCTTGACAAATCTCTTGGCGAGTCTTGCGTGTGGACAGCCGAAACAGTAGGTGACGGCAAGTTCGTGTTCAAATACATCGTGGAAGGCCAGGAAAAGGCCGTAGGTATGGATGGCGACATGTATATCAACGACTGCGCGCTCAATGTCGGGGATGCTGCCCAGCAGTGGGAACTGTTCACCCGCGAGGAGATGATCCAGCAACTCTCTGGAGCCAGTGCTGATAATCCGGCTAACGCCACATTCCTCTTCCCGGGCGCGTCTATCATTCCAAACAGCACAGAAAACGCAAAATGGGTACGCAGCAATGCTGGTGAGAACGCCTTGTTCGAGCTTGCCCCAGCCACCACTAATGAGGATGCTTGGCGTTTCACACGAGTGTACAAGTCATACAACGATCAGGTTGAGAATGGAGCGACCACAGCTTACACAATCACAAACGTCGCCGAGGGGCTACCTGTTGGCTCTTATGTGATGTCGGGATATGTGGTTTCAGATGGAGCAAACCCCGCCATGACCGTCAACGGCCTTAACGTGGCGTATGACCGCGTGGGTGATGGAGCGACATTCAGCTCAGTCGATTTTGGAACAGCCGTGTATGAAGGCCGTCACAAAGTGGTGGTTCCTGTCAATGTCACCGACGGCAGACTTGAAGTCAAGTTTGAAAAAGGGCCTGACGCCAATCCCACTGCACTTTACTTCGACAACTTCGAGCTACAGTATATCGGCGACAATGGAGGGGATGCCTACGATGTGATGTACAAGAATGTCAAGGATGCCATGGCTGATGCTAATGCTATCGCGGCGCGTCTCGGTCTCACCGGATTTGACAACAGTGAGGTGGAGAGCCTTTGGAACAACCATGAAATCACCGGTGACGGCACTGAGGAGGTACATATGACCTACGAGGCCCTCGCGGCAGCCTGCAAAACTCAGGCAAAAGTGCCCACCGAGATGACTTACGCTATTCTCAACCCGAGTTTCGAGCTTGGCCCGTGGGGATGGACTTTCGCGACTGGCGGTGACACCGTGGTGACGGAGAACAAAGACGGCAAGGCTACCGAAGGAGGTGACGGCAAGTATCTCTACAACACCTGGGATGACGCCAAGGGGCACACTGTCTCGCAGACAATCACTGGTCTTCCTGAAGGCAACTATGTGGCCACGGCGAAAGTTTCCGCACCAGCCAACAGCACCATATATATATTCGCCAATGGCAGCCACAATGGTGTGACCATACCTGAAGATTCCAATGAGGGTGTGTTCCAGCATGTAGAGGTCGTGTTTGATCTCGAACCTTCCGCAGAGCTTACTCTCGGAGTCGCAGGCGGTGATGAGGATGGTAACTTCGTGACTGATAATGGCGCGTGGTTCCGTGCCGACAACTTTACTCTCATCCGCAAGTCGGAGCTCACTTCAGTCGAGGCAGTCATGGATGACTCCGGGAATGTTCCTGTGGAATATTACAATCTGCAGGGAATAAAGATTACAGCTCCGGTAGCCGGACAGATTTACATCGTTAAGCAGGGTTCGAATGCCAGAAAAGCTGTCATGTGATAGATACAGCTGGCTGAGACCTCAATAAATACAATGCGGGGAGTCCTCCATAAAACTTGGATTCCCCGCTTTTTTCAGGCATTCACTCCCGAGAAGCATTACATTGTAAGATATATTTGTGTTAAGTTATAACCGGTGTTATATCTTCTGAATGAACAAACTTAAAGCACTAACCCTAATAGTATGAGAAGATTATTGACCGCAACCATATGCGCAACCTTTTGCTTTGTAACACTGCAGGCTGAAGAATGGCGAGTGAGAACCCTATGTGCCGGAGATGTCACCGTAACTTGCCGGCAACCCGATGAGTGGAAGTTTGACTTTAAGGTTGATTCTGTTGACGGCAAAGAAATTATTGTTGTGACACTGGCTGCCGACAGCGCACTGATTCCACCCCGGTTTGATGTGATATTGTCTGTGCCTCAGTTAGACGTCCACCATCTGTGGCGCCCCGGGGATATAGACCGTTGTCAGTTGCGTCCCGAATGGATGGGTTATTATACGAGTCATCTGGCCTTCGATATGCCGATATATGCGTTTATAAACGACAAGAATGATAATCGGCTTACAGTTACTGCGAGCGAACCCTTGCGCAAGGTTGACGCACAGTTCGGGCTGGTCGAGGAAGGCAGCAATCTGTTGGGCAAACTCAGTTATTTCAACGGCCCACAGGCTCCGATGAGCCGCTATGAGACAAGGATAATGCTCGATCCACGCCCTGTGATGTGGAGTGAGGCTGTCCGGGGTGGGGCAGAGTGGATGACGTCCGAGGCAGGATTGAAACCGGTGGTGGCGCCACAGGCGTCATTCGAACCGCTTTACTCCACCTGGTATAATTTTCATCAGAATGTCACAGCCGACGGTGTGGAACGTGAATGCCTTGCGGCGTCGCGGCTGGGAATGAAAACCATTATTCTCGATGATGGCTGGCAGACTGATGACAACAACCGCGGATATGCTTTCTGCGGCGACTGGGAGGTGAGTCACAACCGTTTTCCCGATTTCGCATCGCATGTTAAGCGTGTGCAGGATATGGGTATGAAGTATATGGTGTGGTACTCAGTTCCCTATGTTGGGAAAAAGAGCCGAAATTACGAACGTTTCAAGGGTAAGTATCTCAGCGAGTCGGGAGATGCTTGCGTGCTTGATCCCCGTTTCCCGGAAGTCAGGGAATTTCTATGCTCCACATATGAGAACGCGATGAAGAAATACGGACTCGACGGATTCAAACTCGATTTTATTGACAGTTTCAACTTCGATAACGTAGACCCGGCGGAAGCCGAAAATTATGCCGGACGTGATATAAAATCGCTTCCGGACGCAATCAATGCCTTGATGAAGGAGGTTTATCGGCGGCTGAGTGCCATCAGACCCGATGTGCTGATAGAGTTCCGTCAGCGATACATGGGGCCGGCCATGCGCCAGTATGGCAACATGTTCCGCGCGGGGGATTGTCCAGCCGATCTCCAAGGCAACCGCCAGCGTATAGCCAACTTGCGGTTGACCTCAGGAGAAAGTGCTGTGCATTCCGACATGCTGGAATGGAATCTGGCCGAGACCCCCGAAAATGCCGCCCGCCATATTCTGTCGGCTCTTTTTGGCGTTGTGCAGTATTCCATGATGCTCGGAGATTTGCCCGAAAGTCATATTGAGATTATGAAGCACTGGCTTGATTTCACACAGAAGCATCGCGAGACACTGCTTAAGTCTGAGTTTCGCCCTTATCATCCTGAGGCATGTTATCCCGTCATCGAGGCTGAGAGCGATGACGAACTGATTGTGGCAGTCTACAACGATATGTGTGTGGCGGATATAAAGACATCCGTGAAACCCACATATGTCATCAATGCCACCGGTGCGCCCTCGCTTGTGCTGGATATGCCAGCCGTTCCCCGCAGAGTCCTGGCATATGATGTGTATGGCCGGGAAGCCGTAGCCCCTGAGGTAGTCAAGGGGATGCAGCGTGTAGCAGTCCCAATAAGCGGCTACATAAAGGTTGAATATTAAGATACATAGCGACATTCCGGAGGCTCCGAGCTTCCCAGCCATCTCCCCCTCTTTGCAAAAGAACAGTCGCTGACAGAAAGATGTAATCTGTCCTGTAGGCTGGCTGTAATAAACCGGAGAA
>CAMWTV010000211.1 GCA_947177215.1 uncultured Muribaculaceae bacterium | reverse complement strand
GTAATGGCCAGGGCGGCATCGTCGTTTACCGGCATCGAAGGAGCGGAACTTAACCTGCAGACTGAGATTCCGCACTGGGATTTCGACAGTGTGCGTGCCGTGCTGACAGATACGTGGGAACGGCGTCTTGGCCTGATCGACGTGGAGAGCGACAACGATGATGACCTCGCGAAGTTTTACGGCTCGCTTTACAGGGCTTCGTTTCTGCCGCGTGCGTTCAACGATGTTGACGGAAGGTATCCGTCGTTCGGCGGAGGGAAGGAGATAGTGCAGATGCCTGACGGGGCGACCTATTATGAGGATTTCAGCATGTGGGACACTTATCGGGCGCTTCATCCGCTGCTTAACATTATAGCTCCGCATGCGGCGGGAGAGATGATGCAGTCGCTGGTGCTGAAAGCCGATCAGGGGGGATGGCTGCCGATATTCCCTTGCTGGAACAGCTATACCGCGGCTATGATAGGCGACCACTGCATTGCCGCCATCGGCGATGCTTATGTGAAGGGAGTCAGGAATTTCGACATCGAGGCCGCCTACAGCCATATGCGGCGCAATGCCTTCGAGTGGCCCGAAACATATGAGGAATATGCCTCCGGAAAAGGGAGACGGGCTTTACAGTCGTATCTGCGTTATGGCTATCTGCCTCTGGAAGACAGTGTGAAGGAGGCTTATCACAAATGTGAGCAGACATCGCGCACGCTTGAATATGCCTATGACGATTTTGTGCTGTCGCGTGTGGCACGCGCCTTGGGGCATGACGCCGATGCCGACAGTCTGGAGAAACGTTCGGCAGGGTGGAGACATGTGATAGATCCGGTTACGGGATATGCCGGCGCACGGCATGCCGACGGCCGGTTCGCTTCAGCTACAGATCCGTTTGATTTCGCGAAGTATATCACCGAAGGCGCTCCTTGCCATTACACATGGTATGTGCCTCATGATATCGACGGACTCATGGAACATATGGGTGGACGTGACGTGTATGCCGCCAAGCTTGACTCGATGTTCACCCAGAGGCGCTACTGGCATGGCAATGAGCCGTGTCATCAGGTGGCGTGGATGTTTAATGCCGCCGGAGAGCCATGGAAAACTCAGAAGTGGGTCAGACACATAATGGAAACGGAATATTTCAACTCTCCCGGCGGCCTTGCCGGAAATGATGACGCCGGGCAGATGTCGGCATGGTATATCTTTGCCGCGATGGGCTTTTATCCGGTGTGTCCGGGTTCTGACCGTTATGAGATGGGATCGCCTTCGTTCCGTAAAATCGCGATTGGCCTTGAAAACGGCCGCAGGTTTGTGATCTCAGCCCCGAAAGCATCGCACAAGAACATTTATGTGCAGTCGGTAAAGCTCAACGGCAAACCTTATGAAAAGACTTACATAACACACAACGATATTGTTGCCGGTGGTGTGATGGAGTTTGAGATGGGGCCCGAACCGAAACCGTAGCGCGATGGAGAGCCTGCCGTAGTGGTGTTCAAAGATCGGAGAAACGCCGACGCCCTCTGATGTAATAATCAATCAGGATGTTGCGCCGGTTTATAGGCATGTCGCGTAGCAGGTTTGTGTCGGGGTGTGTGGTGTAGTGGGCGCGCATGGAGCGGAAGTCACGGTGGGCACGCAGAATGGCGTTTGCGTTGGCGAAATCGAATGTCAGCATGAATTTCAGCCAAGCCACGGTGTCGAGCAGACGCCGGCGCAGCAGTGTCGGTCTGACATCGGCCACGGGCAAGTTTTTGTGCAGCAACAGCAGGTTGTTGCGGAAATTGAGATAGGTTTTGCGCGGATCGGATGCGGGGAGACTCCCTCCGCCGAGATGATATACGTGCGACCGCGGGTCGACAACGATTTTGCTGCCGCTGAGATGTATGCGCCAGCACAGGTCGATCTCCTCCATATGGGCGAAGAAACGCGCGTCGAGACCGCCGAGACGGTTGTAGAGCGCGGTGCGCACCATGAGGGCGGCGCCGGTGGCCCAGAAAACTGGTATGGCGGTGTCGTATTGGCCGTTGTCGGTTTCTACACTTGAGAAGAGGCGTCCGCGGCAATAGGGGTAACCGTTGCGGTCGATGAAACCTCCCGATGCTCCGGCATATTCAAACTTGCTTTTGTCTGTCAGGCTCAGGATTTTGGGCTGACAGGCTCCGGTTTCCGGATTTTCGCGCATGGTCTGATAAAGAGGCTCGATCCATCCGGGAGGTGTCTCCACGTCGGAGTTGAGCAGCACCGTGAACTCATTGGCGGTCTGCGCCAGCGCGAGATTGTAGCCTCCGGCAAATCCGTGGTTGGTGTCGAATGCCATAACTTTGACCTGCGGGAAATTATCGCGGATGAAAGCCAGAGAGCCGTCGGTGCTTCCGTTGTCGGCCACAATGATTTCGGCAATGTCGGGGTTTGTGTTTACTGCCACAGAGCGGAGATAGCGGCGGAGTAGCTTCTCGCCGTTCCAGTTCAGGATTATTACTGCTACGGGTTTCACTTTCAGTGCATTGTGTTTTTAGGTGGCATGGGGTCAGACCCCGAATTTTTTTCCGTTGTCGGCGAAAGAAACCTTGTGTTTCCATCGCTTGTGAGTCCAAAGCCAGATCGACGGGTCGGCCTTTATGGTTTGCTGGAGCAGTGTGGCGTAGCGGTCGGTGATGGCGAATTCAGGAAGCTGTGTGGGCGTGTCGGTAATGAGCACGGTGCGTATGCAGTAATGGCCACGTCTGATTTTGCGCATGTCCCAGTAGACTACAGCCGCATCGAGGCGACGGGCCACTGTCTCGGTTCCGGTTATGATGGCCGTGGGACGGTTGAGAAAGCGGACAACGTGGATTGTGTCGCCATGGCTCGGTTTCTGGTCGCTCATGAAGCCTGTCATGGTAGCCACCCCTTGCTTGCGGAAACGCAGCAGATCAAGAAAGGCTGTGCGTTTGGGTAGCGATACCGAGCCGAAACGGCTGCGTATCAGTAGCATGAGGTTGTCAGTCCATTTGTTGCGCAACGGGCGGTAGATCTGGCAGAATTTTACATTCGGGTCAGTGCGGAGTGTGCTCCAGAGGGTCAGCGAGGGTGCCCATTCCCAGTTGCCGCAATGGGAGAAGTAGGCCACCACGGGGCGTCCCTGAGCCAGATAGCTGTCGGTTATGTCGGTGCCTTCGAACGTAATGCGGCGTCTGATCTCGCTGTCGGAGATGTGGAGCAGTTTGATAGTCTCCACGAAATTGTCGGTGAAATTGCGATAGAAACGTCGTGTTATGCGTCTGATCTCGCGTTTTGACAATTCCGGAAATGACCCGCTGAGATTGCCGGTTACAACCTTGCGGCGGTAACGGGCGATATAGCAGATTATGACGAATGCAATGTCGCTGAGTATGTATAACGCCCGTAACGGCATGCGGGCTATGGCCCTGAGGGCAAACATGGCCATACGGTGGCGCAGAGGTGTGCGGGTGTCAGTCATCGGCGCAGAGTTCGGCTTTTATGTGAGAGTCGCCCATTTCGGTGGGTATTATCGACAGCAACCGGGCGTTGACAATGCGGTTGTCGAGCGTTTCGGGTGCGTCGATGCTGACTTTCAGGTAGTTGTCGGTGAATCCGCTCATAGGTTGTCCGGGTCGGGTGTGCTCAAGGAGCACCGGACGCACTGTGCCGAGAAAACGGGTGGCGAACTGTTGCATCTTGCGTTCGGATATGCGCATCATGGTGTTGACACGCCGGTGTTTCTCGTCGGGCGATACGATATGACCGATCTCGAGCGCCTTTGTGCCGGGCCGTTCCGAGTAGGGGAAGATGTGCAGACGTGTTATGGGTAGGCTTTCGATGAATTCGGCCGAACGTTTGAATTCGTCGTCGGTCTCGCCGCGGGCGCCTACGATGAGGTCGACGCCGATGAAGGCGTCGGGGATCAGCTCTCTGATGCGCTCGATCTTGTGACGGAACAGGGCTGTGTCGTAGTGGCGGTGCATGAGCCTCAGCACGGTGTCGGAACCGCATTGCAGCGGTATGTGGAAATGAGGCATGAAGGCGCGTGAGCCGGCGCAGAACTCGATAATCTCGTCGGTAAGGAGGTTTGGCTCGATCGAGGAGATGCGGTAACGCTCGATCCCTTCGACCTGATCAAGCCGGCGGATAAGGTCGATGAATGTTTCACGCTGTGAGGTCTGCGGCACGGTTCGTTTGCCGAAAT
>CAMWTV010000210.1 GCA_947177215.1 uncultured Muribaculaceae bacterium | reverse complement strand
GTGATAATAGTTGAACATCCGGTTGTATTCCTCAAAATTCTCTTTCCATCCGCGCTGCTCCACATTCAGTTCCGCCATAATTCCAACATGACGCTCTTCGGCAAAACGGAAAGCCACGCCAAACTGGGTTCCGGGCAGCAACTGCTCTTTGATATGGGGATAAAACGACACATTCGACAGCGACACCCCGCCATGAACGCCAAGATGCACATGCGACTCATAGTGTCTCTGCCCTACTGCCACACAACTTCCGGCAACCACGGCCAGAAACCATGCCACAACCCTGAACATAACTTTTCCCATCATACAGCTGCTGTAGTTTTTCCGTAGCACATCAGTTTTTCCATTCCACACGGCCGCCGGGACGGTAGTTGATCAGATAAAGAGCCTCGTTCACCAAGCCTCCGCGGTTACTGAGTTCACCCGAAGCATCTGTCTCTGCATTTCCGCTCCACGAAAGCTTCATGTTGCTCTGAACACCGGTGTTTTCCGACGGGAACACTCCGGTGGCATCAAGATCTTTAAGCCCTTTTATTATATACATGCCTGTGTCGAAACCGAGAATGCCCTGCGTGGGCACAGCCTCGAACATGTCAACTCCATACCATTCACGGTAGCGGTCTTTCAGCTCACGCGTAGCGGCATCGTTGTCGTCAGCGAGATAGCGCGAATAGATCGTTGCGTCAAGCGCACATATCTCATCAAAGCTCTCGCCTCTGAAAGTGACCCACTCCGGATAACCGAACACTGTGACATTATCGGCCACTGCCGCATTATCTCGCAGACGTATCAGAGTTTTTACAAAACGGGCAAACTCCGTTTTTGAGCCGGAATTCGGCACAAACACCACCGGCTGCGCATCAACGTCAAGCCCTTCCAGATCGCTGTCGCCAAGCGATATGTCAAACACAATCTCGCGATAAGGGCGTCCTGCCTCATCAAGCTTTTTCTTCAGCTCCGAGGTAAACGAATCCTTGTCGGCCTGCCCTTCCGAGCGGCTTATGAACACAGGCGTCACACCTTCATATTTATCCATAAACATCGCGATAGCCTTGTCATACATGGCATCGTGCGGAATGTTCGTCTGAATCAGATTGCGGTAGTTCTTATAGCTCTCATCCTTGACCGCGAAGATGTTAAGCACAAGTGTTTCAGGGCTTACACTCTCCATTATCAGCGACAGCTGCGACGGATTGTCAGGAGCCACCACAAGGTCGGCATTCTCCACTTCCGGGCGCGCGAGCACACTCCTTACAGAGTCGAGATTCGACGCCGTGTCGAAAAACCTGAAATTAACCGGAGCGCCCGGAGCGTTGCGCAACGAGTCGACAGCCATCAGCATCCCCTTGTAAAACTCCGTATAAAGCTGGGTGGTGCGGCTCTGCTGCTGGTCGCCGAGCATAAACGGGAGCAACACCGCAACCTCCATCGGCTCTGACAAGTCTGACTCATCGTCCGAGTCAGCCGGCAATAGCGCTCCATTATCAGCAGCCGGCTCACCGTCAGTCACCCCGGCCCCATAGGTTAAGTCATTATTATTCTCAATCTTTTCCGGCAAATCATACTCATTTGCAGTGTCCACCGCCACAGATTCGCCGGCATACTTTTCTGCCGTCTGCCCTATAGGCACCCTTACGGTCTGTCCGGCCGAATAACGCAACGGATCTATCTCCGGATTTGCCTCAAGCACAGCTTCAAGAGGCACATTATATCGGCTGGCTATCGAAAACAGCGTTTCACCTTCTTTTATTTCATAAACCGCATATCCATCTCCGTCAACTATAGCCATATCATTGCCCGGTTCCGGGCATTCGGTTCTTTCATCACCGTTTATTGTCAGCGTATCGCCGGCCCTGAGCCCGTCGGCAACATGAGGATTCATCTCGGCAAGCCTGTCAGCCGACATTCCATATTTCCGCGCAATCCCGTAAAGGGTTTCACCCTTCTTCACGATATGGGTTTTCACCCCTGCCGCCGCCGAATATATCGCTTTGCTTCCGACCGGAACACGCGTGAACTCATCAACCGGAAAAAACAGCCTCATATGAGGTTTCAGGCCATCGGCGGCAGAAGGGTTATGTTCCAGAATAGCCTCACGGGTAACGCCAAGTTTCTCAGCCACTCCATATATCGACTCTCTGGCCTGCACGTCATAATAGAAATTCTTTATCCCCTTCACCTCTGTCACAGGCAGGCTCGTCACACCGCTCAACAAAGGCAATGCACTGGCTCCACCTTTCAGAGGTTCCGACGCAACCGTCTGCGCCCCGGCTGTTGTTCCGGCAACGCCTGCAACCGGCCCGCTTCCGAGCACTGCGGCCGCAAAAGCCACCGACATAACCCGTTTACCCTTCCATCCGGCTATATTCAAAAACTGCTTCTTCATATCTTAGTCAACTTAGAGGCTGTTTAAAACTATTGTTCGTCTGAAATCTACGCGCCTCTGTCACGTTATAACTCACAAAGATAGCAATTATTTCAATAGCATGCGCCCTCATGCAGGCTCTCCGCCCAATTTTTCAACATTTTCACATCACAAGCGGAGGTGAGCCACAACCACATGGCTCACCTCCGCTTACAGTATCATGCAGGTTCGGTCAGGCTTCTCTCTCGGCATCAAGCTGGCTGAGAGCGTAGGTGTAGGCACCTATCGAGATAGCCTTCGACGCGCCGAGCTTTGAAAGGCATACGCCTGTGCGTTTCATCGGGTCATAGACCACAGTCTTTTCAGAGCCGTAGACTTTCAGTTCGCGGGCATCTCCCTTGGCAAACAGAGCGAACTCCCGCTCGTCGTCGAGGTCAAACACATTCATCTGCACACGCTGCAGCTGCTCGCCGTTTATGGTGTGGATTGTAGAGCGGAGCTGCTTGAGCAACGCCGGCATGATGAATTGTGCAGCGCCGGTCAGGCCGCCACCGATAACTATGAGCGAATCTGTAAGCGTAACCGCCGTGGCCATGGCATCGCCGGCCGCTTCTCCAAACAGGCGGAAGCTCTCTTTCGCCGCATCCTGATTGCCCTCACGGATTCCTTCGGCAATCTCACATATATCTTTAGGAGTCAGAGAGTGATCGTTTGTTCCGGCCAGACGGTTGTATTCACGGATAACCGCGCGTATGGCAACTGAATCCTCAACCATAACTTCCGGATTGTGTTTGCCAGGCAGACAGAAGGTTTCGATACATGCGTTGTTGCCCAGATTCAGTTTCCCGTCGATAACCTCTCCGATGCCGAATCCGGTGCCGAAGGTGTAGCCCAGAATGTTCTTGTACTGTTTGTGCGAACCCAGTTCTGCAACTTTCTTGTTGATCTCCGGGAGCGCCCCGGCCATGGCTTCGCCGAAAGCGAACAGATCGCCGTCGTTATTTATGAAAACAGGCAGTCCGAATTTCTCTTCAAGAAACGGCCCGAGAGCCACACCGTCGCGGAAACTCGGGAAATTGGGCAGAGAGCCGCCCACAATGCCGTTGGGATAGTCGGCCGGACCGGGGAAGGCAAACGAGATCGCCACGGGCTTTTCGTCGAGAAGGTCGATTATGGTCTTGAAACCGTTGACCATCGACTGCAGACACTGGTCAAGATTGTCGGCACGCGAGGGAATCGTAACCGGATCGACTATAAACTCACACCCTCTCATTGCTCCGAACACAAGATTTGTGCCGCCGGCATCAAGGGTAATAACAATTCTGTTATCGAAATGATACATCAGTTCTTATGGTTTTGATTAGTAAGAATTCATTTTATATATACGGTCACGACCTCTCCATTGCCCGACAACTCCACAAAAGGCATCGAAGCCGGCACAAGCAGGGTCTGTCCCTGAGTCAGGGGGAACTCTTCTCCCTCAGGCGACACAGCTTTTATATCGCCTTTGGTTGCAATCAGAATCGTAAACGAATTTCTTGAAGCCAGATCAAGACGCATGTTACCTTCTACATTCACCAGTGTCGTGGTGAAATAGCGGCAGTCCTCGACCATCGCTTCCTGACCGGGAGCGGCTTTGACATTCTTCACCTCCTGGGCGGTGTCGGCATAGTTGATCGCATCCACGCTTTCATCAACATGAAGCTGACGCAGATTTCCCTGGGCATCGCGGCGGTTGTAATCATAGATGCGATAGGTTATATCGCTTGCCTCCTGGATTTCAAGCACGAAGTTGCCTTCGCCTATGGCATGCACACGGCCGGCGGGCAGAAAGAACACATCGCCCGGCTTGGTA
>CAMWTV010000209.1 GCA_947177215.1 uncultured Muribaculaceae bacterium | reverse complement strand
CACCGACGCCCACATCCTCATAAAGGAACTCTGATCTCCCCCCCACCCGCCGCCAAGCTTGCCTGTCATTTCGTTATGCAGATTGAGTCAAGTCTCAGCTACTTATAGTCAAGCTGGAACTGATATTCAAATCAGCGGAACAGAAACAGCCTGAGGCAGTCAGATTACAGGCAGTGTGATCACAAAACGGGCGCCACCGGTATAGTCGGTATCAAGTTCGAGAACGCCACCCAGACGCTCGGTGACAAGGCGGGCAACAGACAGGCCGATACCTATGCCGGAGCTATTGGAGTCAAGCTTCACAAATCGCTCGAAGATGCGTTCGCTAAAGTCAGGCGGAATGCCCGGCCCGCTGTCGGAAACATAGATCTCCACACGGTCATTCCCGTCATCGACCTTGAATCCGATTTCAATAGACCCCTCTGTCGTGAATTTAGCCGCATTTTTAAGCAATTGCACCAGAACCTGAAGAATGCGTTGCGGATCGGTAACCACCGACACGTCAGGCAAACCCTCGGCAACCTTCAGGCTGACGCCGGACTTCACACGGTGTTTCACACTGTCGGCAGCAATCTCGCAAAGATAGCGCAGCTGCGACGGTTTCTTTTCAACATGCAGCGAATCGCTGTCAATTTCCGACAGATTCAACACATCGTTCACTATCGTGGTAAGCACATCGGCGCTCTGTGCAACCATATCGGCAAAATGCCTGAGATATGATTTCATGCCTGCTTCCGAACAGTCTATTATCAGATTGGTGTATTCGTTTATAGTGTGAAGCGGCACCGAGACCTCGCTGCTCATATTCTTTATGAAATCCGACTTGATGCGGCTGGCTTGCCTGGCTTCGTCGCGGGCTTTCATAAGCTCGTTCTGCGACAGCCGCAGGTTATCGCGCTCCGCCCTCAGCTCATCGCTTACCGCCGCGTTGCGCCGGGCAAGTCCACGGGAACGACGCCACAAAACTGCCACAACAACCAGCAGAACCAGAAGCACCACCGCACACACCACAGCCATGAGAAGCTGTCGGTGCTGCATCATGAGCGTCGCTCTGGAGTGTTCAGCCTTCAGACGGTGAATGTCATATACTATCTCATATTCCTTATACTTCTCCACCATCCTGTCGTCAAGCACCTTCTCAAGAAGCGAATTGTATTCGCGCGACGCATCAAGAAGAGCCTCTTTATCGCCCACAGCTTCGGCACATTCAATCGTCATCCGCAGAATCTGACGGCGGATATTGGCGTTATAAGGCATAGCCCCATATTTGCCGATAAGATCAAGAGCTTCGGCATAATTCTTCGAAAACATGGCATAGAAAATCTGGGGACGGCCCGAAACACTATTGGTCTGTCGCGACAGCTCGTTGCGCTCAACCATCCTCATGGCCTCCCTGTAATATGTCTCCACCTCCTCATCTGTCAGTATCGGATAATTGGCAAGAAGGCGCGTGTAAATCACATACCGGTTGCCGTCATAGTTTCTGAACTTTCTGGCAAATCCCTGCTCGCCCGATTCAAGCTTGTCGATACATTCAAGCAGATGACGGTCGGCCTCCACTGCCTTACTGAACTCCTCGTTCTGCGTGTAGACTATTGCAGCCTGCACATAAAAACAGTTTCTGACCGAATAGGCATCGGGGACAGATTCCACAAGATCGCCAAGCTTCTGCATATAGGCCGAAAGCAACTCCCCCTGAGAGCATTCGCCGATATACAGACACAGGGCATGCAATGTGGCTATCTGTTCGTAGACATCCTGTTTACGCACGTTATTCACCTCAGCGAGAAGACGGTGAAGTTCGGCATCTCTCTCCTCTGGTGTGGCATACCGCACCTGATACATGTTATGCAGCATTCTGATAAACGTTATCGTCTCGCTGCGGCTGTCAGACTCGGGAAACAACATGGCCCGCTCCAGGTCAAGTATCAGAAGAGAATCATTCCTGAAATGGATATTGGCGAGATTTCGCAACATATCGAGCGCCACAGTCTCGTTGCCGGCCCTCATGGCGGCCTCATAGGCCAGAACGCCGACCGAATCGCGCTTATCGCGCGGCACAGCATCAAAAAGATCGGAAAGAATACGCATGCTGTCGGTGGCAGTGGTGGCAAACGGTAGCTTTTTCCTGAGGCTGTCAGCCACTTGTTGCAGACACAGACCGGAAGTATCGGCACCGAGACACGCCAGCGGCAACAGCAACCCCAGAATATTGACTAATAATCTTACTTTCATCGCACTACGACCCTCCCAGCACTTTGATTTCTGCCAGAAGGTACCCCTATCCGTTTCCAACACCCGTTAATGATTTCCGACAAAGATACGTATAATCCGCGACACTACACCCTGTTTATAAAAATAATATCCCACGCATGGCACACAGAAACACACGCTTAATTCAATCTTGTTATATCGCCATAAACAGTTCAATTCCACACTGCCCCTTCATTCAAGTTATTTCTACATAACCAAACTTTTTTAACTGAGATTGTAGTACCATCGACGAACGTCGCATATTTATTCATATAAGCCATATTGTGGCCGAGACCGACAAGTGGCAGCTTTTAGTTCTGAGTTAATTTTAAAGGCTTACCTTATAATGTCAGTATTTACAAACCTGTCTTTCAGACAAATGTGTTTTAGCTCTCTGTTTGCTGTCGTCGCCACATGCAGTGCCGGCGTGAGGCTTGTTCTCGGCCCTGAGCATGTGGTGGTTCAAGGCATGCGACCTGAAGAGCATATGTGGGGGCCGTATCAGTTCCCGCGCCCCTATAATCTCGGCGACCGCCTTGTGGTATCCGTGCATGTGTCGGACGACGACATCAAGAACTACGGCGACCCGTGTAGATGGTACGAGAGCCGCGACATGGGAGTGACGTGGCACGAAACTGATCCGGAGAATGCACCCCGATTCGGATTGCTGCTGCCCGACGGCGACAGACTGAGCTTTCCACAGCAGTCAGCCATTAATCTCGACAGTTACACCATGACACCCATCGACTACTATACACCCGGCTACGACTTCGACGCTGACCCGCAGTCCGGTGTACTGCCCATACCCGACGGTATCACCTACTGGATGTGGGGGTCGGAGATTCGAGCCTATCGGGCCGACAGACTGCCCGAACCTCTGTGCCGCAGCGAATGGACGGCAGAGCGTCTCAAAGCCGGGTCTGACAAGGTCATAGAGGAAAAAGTGCCGGTGGAGTGGCCGTCGCTCACACGCGTGGTACACACACAAAACGGGCGCAGTGTCATGAAAGCCCTGTTTCCGCGCGGCGACCTCAAGATAGGGCCCGACGGCGCTCTGTGGATTACAGCATTCAGTGGCGAAGGCCATATAAACCCGGCCAACGGTCAGTACAGCCCCTACTACTCTGCCGAGATATTCCGCTCGGAGGACGGCGGACGATCCTTCAGGCAGCACGCACATATGGAGTACCCTGCCGACGGCGACAAATACCCCTATCTCAGCGGAGGATTCAGCGACAGCGACATAGCGTGGATGCCCGACGGCTCAATGCTGTGGATGTTCCGCTCCAACTGGTTTGCCAGCACAGGCGAGGAATGGTCGCCGATGTACTGGTCGCGGTCTACCGACATGGGACTCACATGGAGCAAGCCTGAGATATTCTCTGAGATAGGAACTCTGCCGCGACTCGTCGCCATGCCATGTGGCACTACATTGGTATGTTATGCCCGCCCTGGCACTTTCATTTGTGCCTCGCTCGATGACAGCGGCACACAGTGGACTGAACCCCTCGAAGTTATGACCGCCGGCGACCGCTCGTCGCTGGCCAATATTCCGCCACAGGGAGCGGCAACCTTCCACCAGTGGGCCGGTTCGTGCAACAATCCCGAACTATTGGTCATTGGCAACAACAAAGCGCTTATATTCTACAGCGACTTCTACTACCCCGACAGCGAAGGCGTAAAACGCAAGACAATACTCTGCCGCACCGTTTATGTCGAAAAAGACTGATCACGCATGCAGCGACAGCTCATATCGGCGCGTTTTCATAATAAACTGAAACATTATTCACAACATAATCTGAACCAGACGAAAAAAACGAACCAGCTTGTTGCAGCTGCGCCATAAGACAGCTATGGAGCTGCAACAAAGACAGAGGTCTGAACATGGGCTAACAACTGTCGCGGGTCGAACCCAAGATCAACGAGGTGTGCTGCCAACTTGTGTAATAAGCAAATTTAAAATATAAAAAAATCGGTAAAGCTAA
>CAMWTV010000208.1 GCA_947177215.1 uncultured Muribaculaceae bacterium | reverse complement strand
AGGCATGTCGGTTATCGACCTCCATTCGAAGAAGGGGAAGGTGCTGACCAACCAGCCCGCCGATTCTTATCAGATTGTCGAGGCTCCCAACGGCAACAAAGTGCTTAAAATCACTAACCCCGACAGGTTCTGGAATCTTTCCAACTTCCTGATTGTGCAGATCGACTGATAAACTGTCGGAATTCCGCATTTAAATTCATATAGGCCATGTGTCAGAACTCAGAATCCTGACACATGGCCTTGTTCTATATCGCTCTGGCCGCGGCCTTAAAGGCATCATGACACGGCTTCTTGTGTTTTAAAGATTGTTAACAACCGGTAATTTGTGTGATATTTAGGATTGTTATATCTTTGCCTGCAAATTGTAAATAATTTATTTTTGTTATGGGGGGGGTGTTTAATCTTAATTTAGTGATTTATGAAATCATGCATGCAAATTACTCTTCTCGCCTTTATGTGCGCTGTGTCTGATGTAATGGCTTATGAAAAGCCTGAACCGATTTCGGGTGAGGAGTGGATCAGACATGAGAAATGCACAATCGTGGATAACTCTCTGTGGGCCCCTTTCGGTGGAGAAAGATTTGAGTTTGATGTTGTAGTTGAAGAGCATCCGTCAACATCCGGTTTTTTCAGAATCGAGGCGCCATATCGCAACGTGCCCTCTTTCGGTAAGTATTATCAGTATAATGGCGATTGCCCCGATTATCTTTATATCAATGCAATCAATGCGGATGAGGTGTTTTTTTCAGATGCAGAAGGCAATCCTGTTACACATTACAACACCAACCTTCGTTATGAGCATGGTAACGGCTTTGTAGAGGATTACGGCTGGGGTTGGCTGATGTGTATGTATAACTATTATTTGCTTGAGGAAGATTTTATTAATGCCGGAGGGGAGCAAATTCTTTCATATAAGGATTTTGCAGACAGTGCAGGTAAGATGACCGCCTATACGAAGCATGACGGAAGCGATGGCCGCACAATCCTCTTTGATGGAGGATATATATATGGCGCCCTGTCTTATGTGTCTGATTACAATGGACTATATGCAGCCCCAGACGGCTGGTGGATTTTGTTTATCGGCGGCGGCTCAGGGAATCCGCTTGGGAAAGCGGAATTTACAGATGGCTTTATTGGGCAATACCATTTGTCAGATGGAATGACGGTAGAAACATATGATGTAGAAATCGAAGAAGATTTAATGTCTCCATATCGTGGCATATATCGCATGAAAGCTCCCTATTCGGCTGAAAACTGGATTTATGGAAATTCTGAGAGCATGTATAATATCTATTTTGATGTGAGCGATCCTGACTTTGTGGTTATCAGTCTTCAGGACGCATACACTGATGAAGACGGGACTGTGATGATCGCCAATGCAGCAGGTCTCTATATGAGCGGTCTGCTGGTAGACCAGAACCGCAACCCGATCCAGTACACTAAGGAACAGGTTATTGAACAGGGACTTGCCGACAAGGTTGAGAACGGCGTTGTGGTGATCAACCATCCGGTAGTAATCACACCCAACGGAATCATCAGTTGGCTATATGAGAACAACCCGACCTTCGTGCCGGCCAGGATTGTGATGCCTGAGGGGTATGATGCTGTTGATGTTGTCGTAGCCGAGTCTGATGAGTCGCAGCCCATAGAATATTACAATCTTCAGGGTGTCAGAGTCATGAATCCGTCGTCAGGACTTTATATCCGTCGTCAAGGTTCAAAGACCGATAAAGTTTTTATTCGCTGATTCAGCATAAAGAGTAAATAAGCGATGTCTCCAAGCCGACCGGTGTCTGTGTGATGCCGACGGTTTGGAGACATTTTTTCGTGGCAATATGAAACTCTGACACATGGGTGCCCGTTCAGTTGCGCATGTCTGTCAGAATGCTGCCGGCTTAAGGATGGCATCGGGGGGAGGGTTGAAATATTTTCTCCGGAATACTCGTTATTGGCGATTTATTGATAATTTTGCAGTGAGAAACAGAATTAGAGAAGAGATGTATTATCTGAAGAAAAGAATGGAGATAGCCGGATGTCACCGGCTTGATCTTACATATGAAAGCAAATGCTCGGCTCTTCACGGCCATAACTGGATTGTAACTGTTTATTGTCGTGCTGAAAAGCTTAATGAAAACGGCATGGTGGCCGATTTTACCCGCATCAAGGAGCGTGTGCATGGCACTCTTGACCACGCCAACTTCAACGAGATACTGCCGTTTAACCCGACGGCAGAGAATATCGCCCGCTGGATAGTGGAGCAGATTCCGGAATGTTATATGGCATCGGTTCAGGAATCGGAAGGAAATGTGGCTCTTTATGTCGAGGGAGACGCCAACGGAGTTGAGGCCTTGATGGGAATGATATGAGAATAAACGAAATTTTTTACTCGCTGCAGGGAGAAGGATATCGCTGCGGCATCCCTTCTGTGTTTGTGCGTTTCTCAGGTTGCAATCTCGCGTGTGACTTCTGCGATACAGACCACCTGAATGCCATTGAAATGTCTGACCGGGATATTCTGGCTGAGATTGACCGTTTTGCGGCCGGGAATGTAGTGCTTACCGGTGGTGAGCCGTCGTTGCAGCTTACCGAGGGCTTTGTCAGAATGCTGAAAGATGCCGGAAAATTCATCCAGATCGAAACCAACGGATCTGTAAATCTCCCCGGGCAGGTTGTGTCGCTGATCGACTGGATTACATGTTCGCCAAAATCAGCTCAGATCAGGCTCAGTCGCATAGATGAACTGAAAGTTGTTTTCAAGGGGGCGCATCCCGACCTTGACGATTATCTGGCCTTGGCTTCTAAACACGGCGCTGTGGCCATGTTGCAGCCATGTGATGTAGGCAATGCCGAGGATAACCGCAACTTAACCGCGCAGGCCATCGACTATGTAAAGGAAAATCCGGGGTGGCGGTTATCGTTGCAGACTCATAAAATGCTGTCTATACGGTAGCCCGATCATCGCTGCGTGGCCTCATTTCTGCCGTGCAGGCCGAAAAACAGGGTGCCTACCAGCAACGCCCCTCCGGCGATATTGCCAAGGGTTACCGGAAGTAGGTTGCCGAACATCTGGCCTACGGAAACATCGGCTCCCTCGAAGATGCCGGCAGGGATAAAAAACATGTTTGCTATGCTGTGTTCATAACCCAGAACCACAAATGTTCCAACCGGAATCCAGCAGGCTATCATTATGGCCGGCAGGGTCTTCACCATCAGTCCGATCCATACGGCCAGACAAACGCACCAGTTGGCTGCTATCCCCTTCAGGAAGGCCGTAAGCGGCGAGAGGTGGCATTTTGCCTCGGCGATGCCTGTCACGGCCTCGTGATAGGGCGATTTGGCTGTCAACCCCGACATATATACAAACAGATATGTGAACGCAAGCGCTCCGATGAAATTGAAACACCACACTACCAGCCAGTGATAAAGCACCGGAATAAAGCCGTAGCGCTTGCGGCAGCAACCCGGCATCAGCACAGCGTTGTTTCCGGTAAACAGTTCCCCTCCGAACATCACTATGAGAAACAGCCCCACCGGAAACAGCATTCCGCTTACAAGTTTCTGTATGGCGGGATTAGATGAGAATTCCGGAAATCCATATCCCCCCACAACCGACAATATGCCACCAAGGGCTATAAATGCTCCGGCGAGAACCGACAGGGTGGCCTGTCGCATGAATGGGGTGGTTATTTTCCGGTGTCCGAGTTCTTCTACTTTGTCTATCAGGCTGGAATGATCAAGAATGGGCATTGGAGATTGTTATGAAATGGTTATGACGGTGAAGAGCCTGTTAAATCTTAACAGGCTCTTTGATATCTGATTGAATTAATTCAGCTGAGGGTCAGCACATGGTTGATGTGCCGTTTTTTTTTGAACGTATTCCTGAGTCGGCAACTCTCCGGTCAGGGCGCCCAGGGCGTTAAGCGCAAGCGCTTCAAGCTCGTCTTCGCCCGGATATATGTGCACAGGCGCTATGAAGTCGATCTGCTTCACAAGGCGTGAAACAACATATTCGGAGTGTGCTATACCGCCTGTGACAAGTATCGCGTCGACCTTGCCGTGAAACACCGGAGTGAGCGATGCGATGTTTTTGGCTATCTGGTAGATCATTGCGTCAAGCACCAGTTTTGCATAATCGTCGCCGTTTTCAATGCGGTTCACTATCTCGGGAATGTTGGTGGTTCCTAAATGAGCCGCCAGGCCGGCTTTGCCGCTGATGCGTTTCTTTAGCTCATCTTTGGTG
>CAMWTV010000207.1 GCA_947177215.1 uncultured Muribaculaceae bacterium | reverse complement strand
GGTATATCTCGTGCAGTCAACATTCCCCAATTGCGACAACCTGATGGAACTATTGCTCATGATCGATGCGGCCAAAAGAGCTTCGGCCAAATCGGTCATTGCTGTGATACCCTACTTCGGATGGGCCCGTCAGGACAGAAAAGACAAACCCCGTGTGTCAATCGCAGCCAAACTGGTTTCAGATCTTCTGGTGACAGCCGGCGCCGACCGTGTCATAACCATGGACTTGCACGCCGACCAGATTCAAGGATTCTTCAATGTGCCGGTCGACCATCTCTATGCGTCATCGGTGTTCATCCCCTACATCCAGTCGCTTAACCTCGACGATCTGGTGATAGCCACCCCTGATGTCGGAGGTGCGAAACGTGCCAACAACTACGCCAAATTCCTCAACGTGCCTCTGGTGCTTTGCCACAAACAGCGCGCCAAAGCCAATGTTGTGGCCAACATGACTGTTATCGGCGATGTTAAAGACAAGAATGTTATTCTTATCGACGATATGGTCGACACTGCCGGCACAATAACCAAAGCCGCCGACCTGATGCTGGCCGAAGGCGCCCGCTCGGTGCGCGCGCTCTGTTCACACGCCATCATGAGCGATCCGGCTTCCGAGCGAGTTGACAAATGCGGTCTTACAGAGATGATCTTCACCAACTCGATTCCGTTCAACAAAGACTGCAAGAAAGCCACAATCATCTCGGTTGCCAAGCTTTTTGCCGACACTATCCGTCGGGTGCACAACAACGAATCGATCTCATCGCAGTATCTGATCAAATAACCAGACAGATTTTCGATCAGACCACTGATACTGATAAAACAAGCAGTCTGCGCCTGAAACCGGCGCAGACTGCTTGTTTTATCAGTAATTTACAACTCAACATTCACAACATGAAACGCCGCCAGAGGCGAAGCGCTTCAGGATAGCTGTCGACAGTGTGGGCTGCCCTGAAACATTCGGCCACATCAATCTGTTGCGAGTGGATGTTACAACCCCTGATGTCGCGTAACATAATAGTCAGCCACCCCATGCTGTTGGGCCATCGGAAATCCTTGGCCGGATTATCGCCGATATACAAAAAACGGCGTTGGTCAGGATTACGCGATACAATGATCTCAAACGGAAGCGGCGATCTCTTGTCAGCCCCGGTTTCACCGGATATGATCAGATTAGCGGAATCAACAAACCTGTCAAGCCCCAGTGCGATGAATTTGGCCCGCTGTGTGGCCGATCTCCCGTCAGTGATTATCGCTATAGTCTCCCCGGCATTTCTCAACGCCTCGAACGTTTCAGCCACACCGGGCAGGAGAGATATGTGCGGCGTGTGATAACGATACACTTCAACCATCCACTGCGCGGTAAAGCGCGATCCCTGATTCTTACGGTCAATCAAAGCGGCAAGCCGGTCGAATGCGCCGGCGGTTGTTTCAGCTGCCGTCAGAACGCCGACAGCTTCACATTCGCTCATCAGACCGGACTGTTCAAGCGCCCGGCCTATCGCATGATAGCCTGAAATCACATAATCGATTTCATGATAAAGCGTATCGTCAAGATCGGAAACAAACATAATCCGGACATTCCTCTGCTTTGGTCAGAACATTTACAAAAGTTCTATAATGGCATTGATAACCGTCTGCACATCGTTGTCGGTCAAAGTTGTGCCGCTTGGCAGACATAGACCGTGATCAAAAATCGACTCATCGCATTTCTCACCGTAATATGGGGCATCGGCATAAACGGGCTGCATGTGCATCGGACGCCATATCAACCGTGTCTCAATACCTTTCTCAAGCAATGCCATCCTGATCTCGTCGGGAGTCCGCGACACTGCGGTTTCATCGAAAAGCACAGTGGTAAGCCAGAAATTCGATTTAATGCCGGAATCAGGTTCAGCATGGATGGTCACACCTCTGACACCGGCAAACCCTTGACGATACAATTGGTTGATTTCACGCCGCCGGTCAACCCGCTCGGCAAGTTCCTCGATCTGGGCACATCCTATGGCAGCCGAGACATTGCTGAGACGATAGTTATAGCCAATGACAGTATGATAATAATACGGGCGGTCTTCACGGGCCTGAGTGGATAGGAATTTCACCCGCGAAGCGGCTTCGGCGTCAGGGCATATCAGCGCGCCGCCGCCTGATGTGGTGATAATCTTGTTGCCGTTGAAGCTCAACACGCCATACGGAGCGATTGTGCCGCACTTTTTGCCGTCATATTCCGAACCGAGAGCCTCTGCGGCATCCTCGACAACAGGTATGCCATATTTTTCGGCCACCTCCATTATCCGGTTCATTCTTGCTGGCATTCCGTAAAGATGAACCACTACTATCGCCGCCGGATAACGGCCTGTGGCTTCCTTGCGTGCCAGAATAGCCTGCTCAAGCCAACGTGGCGACATATTCCACGTGTCAGGTTCACTATCGACAAAAACCGGATGCGCACCAAGATAAACTATCGGGTTGCAGCTTGCAGCAAACGTGAGCGACTGACAGACCACTTCATCGCCGCTTTTGACTCCGGCCATCACCAGACCGAGATGAATAGCGGCTGTTCCGGCCGACAGGGCCACAACATTTCCATGACCGAGATAGGCCTCAAGCCTGTGTTCAAACTCATCGACATACGGGCCGAGCGGCACAATCCAGGTTGACTCCACGGCATCGTCTACATACTTCCGCTCATTGCCCGCCAGATGCGGGATCGACAGTTTTATCATTGTTTCCGACTTTTATAGACTTTGTAAATCAAGGTGCAAATTTAGCGAAAACTCTCAAAAAAGTCAGCATACAGACCGGTTCTTTCCTTCCGATTCCCTGATTATTCTTACAAACGATTCAGGCAACCGCACGTTATACAGCTCAAGCGCCGGAGCAAACATCGGAGCAATCTGTTCATCAGAGAAACCGGCTATGCCACACCCCACACGAGTTACATAAAATGTTGTCTGATCCCATTCACGGGCCAGATCAATAAAACGGTCGATATACGGCTTTATGTCACAGGGGTTCTTAAACATAGTAGGGATGGCATACGACTGCCCCTGTATCCCTTCACCCTGCCCCATTATTGCGCCGAAGCGTTCAAGCGCTACCCTGGCGGCTCCTCCGGCATGAATCCCGGCCAGATTACTGCCGAATACGAAAACCTCGTCCTGTCCAAGAGAGGTTATATTGTCAGGTGTATAGTTCAGACTATCCATATGTAAGTATGTAAATTATAAATTCCACGACATTATTTATACACATTATCAATCACTACGGTTCAAGTTCATCACGGCTTCGCGCTACAATTCCCGACAGAAATGACGCCGACAGCCTGACGGCTTCGGCGAAAGCTGTGGGCTGACCGGGAACTGTAATGAACAGGTGTGTGGCCTCAGGAAACAGGCAGCGGGTCACCCGGCCTCCGGCACCAGACACCTTGAGGCAGAATTCTTCACCCTGATCACAAAGAATGTCATGCCCTGCATTGACCACCAGCATCTCCGGCAACACTGCCAGATGTTTTTCTGACGCGAAATATGGCGATATGAGCGGGATATAGGGAGAATTGTCTCCGACATAAGCCTGATTGAACGCCTCCATAATTCCGGAATCAAGACCATATCCATTACCGAATTCACGCCATGAGTCTGAGTTATCGCCAAAGGCTTTCACAACAGGATAGAACAGAAGTAGCCCTTTTAACCAAGCCGAGTTGTCATAAGCCGAACCACAGCTGGTAGGCAGATCCGGATCTTCAGCCTGAACAAGCTTCAACGCAGCGGCAATAGCGAGATTGCCGCCGGCACTGTCACCGCCCAAAAACACGCATCTGTTGTCAAGACCATAACTGTCGGCATTTTTGTTTATCCAGCCAAGAGCCTCTGAAATGAAATCAAGCGCGACCGGATAGACATGTTCAGGAGCAAGAGGATAATCAAGTGCGAGAACCGCAATGCCGGCGGCATCACAGAGCGCAGTGCAAAACGCGGCACAGCTGTTTATGCTTCCGAAACACCACCCGCCACCGTGCAGATAAACAAGAACCGGCAGTTTTTCAGAGCTTCCTTCAACCGGACGGTAAAGCCTATATCCGTCATGACACTCAAGCTGTTCGATTCCGGCAGGAATGTCGGCGGGAGTGTTCCGCGAAGAGCGGACTTGATTAAGCGATTCCAAATCGCCTTTCATGGCAAGCCTGACAGCTTCTTCCTGAACGGTCTGAAGCCCCGATGGCATTTTTGCCAGAAATGTCCGGGCTTCATCGGCCATAAGGCTGTCAACAT
>CAMWTV010000206.1 GCA_947177215.1 uncultured Muribaculaceae bacterium | reverse complement strand
TATGGTGGCAGCCTTTGTCGGCAACCGATTTTTTTGATCAGTATCGTGTTGTCAGCTCTCCGGCTGAAGTTTCAGCAGCGCTCTTGCGTTTTCAAGCGCGGCCTGGTTGACTTCCGATCCCGACAGCATTACAGCCAGCTCCTTCACCCTCTCTTCATTGTCAAGTTCCTTTATGCGGGTAACGGTCGAATGTTCGGTGTCCTCTTTAAACACTTTATAGTGGCTCTCACCTTTCGATGCCACCTGTGGCAGATGCGTTATGGCTACAACCTGTATGTTAGCCGCAATCTGTCGCATCAGATCTCCCATCTTGTCGGCCACATCGCCCGACACGCCCGTATCAACTTCGTCGAATATAATCGACGGAAGCTGCATCTTGTCGGCCACGATCGACTTTATCGACAGCATCAGGCGTGATATCTCACCCCCTGAAGCGGTGTTGCCCACCGGGAGCAGTGCCTGGTTTTTATTGAAGGCGAACAGGAATTCCACCTGATCTATGCCTGTCACCGTCAGCTCAGTGTCGCGCACGGTTATTTCCACCTGAAGGTTCTTCATTCCCAGCGGCAGCGCGCGTTCTTTCAGTAGTCGGCCGAACCGCTCCGCTTCTTCGTGGCGCGACTTCGATATTATCGCGGCAATCTCCAGAGCCTCCTTCTTGGCCTGTTTTGCGGCGGTTTCCAGAGCCTGAAGAGTATCGCCGCTTCGTGCAATCCCTTTAAGTCGGCTCTTCATCTCGTCGCGCACGGCAATCAGTTCGCCCACAGTTTCAGTCTTGTGTCTTCTCAAGAGCTCATACAGCTGGTTCAAACGCTCCTCCACAGCCTCCAGCCGCTCCGGATCGCTGTTGAGTTCCCTGTCATAATCGGCGAATGTAGCCGAAATATCCTGAATCTCCACTCTTACCGCCTGAAGCCGTTCCGCTATCGAATCAGCCTCTTCTATCAGATCCGACAGGCGCTCCGTCTCGTCAGCGGCTGTTTTGACAAACTGTTCGGCGTTTTCATCGCCTTCGCTGAGAGCCATCACTACCGTCGACAGTGAGTTCTTGACATCGGCCATATTGATCAGCAACTCCCGTTCATGCTCAAGCTCTTCCAGCTCCCCGTCATTAAGGTCAGCCTCTTTGAGTCGCTGATACTGGAATCGTAGAAACTCTTCATCCTCTTTTGCCTGCTCTATCATCTTCCGTTCGGCCCGATACCGTTTCACCGCCGTGCGATATGCGTTGTAGGCTGTCGCGAGCTGTTCAAGCCGCTCTTTGTTTCCGGCCAGGCAGTCGAGCACCCTCAGCTGATAGGGGGGAGATGCAAGCAACAGGTTCTGATGCTGCGAATGTATGTCGATCAGCTGAAGCGCTGCTTCCTGAAGGGTTGCAAGATTCACAGGACTGTCGTTTATAAATGCTCGAGAACGGCCGTTGGGCGCAATCTCCCGGCGTAATATCATTGTTTCGCTGTCCCAGTCGATATCGTTGGTTTTACAGAAATCCTCCAGCTTTTCATAACCGTCTACACCGATGCAGGCTTCGATCACCGATTTCTGATCAGGTTTCCTTACAGCTTTAGTGTCGGCTCGTCCGCCCAACAGCAATCCGAGCGCGCCCAGAATTATCGACTTCCCCGCACCGGTTTCGCCGGTGAGGATGTTGAGCCCCTTGTGAAGGGTTATATCGATGTTGTCGATCAGAGCATAGTTTGATATGTGTAGCGTCTGGATCATTTGTTCTTGCCCTCTTTAATAAGGTTGATTCGTTTCATTTCGGTAGGGTAGAGCGGAGTCAGAAGTTCCACCACCTTGCTCCGTTCTGTCTGCGAGCCTTTTGTATAGATGTTCACAAGCTCGTCGAGTTTGGCATCTTTTATCATCGAGAGTCCGACCGACATCGGGTCAGCCCCATACACTTTCTGGAGCGCCTCGAGAGCTTCTGTTATTTTGGCGCGTCCCTTGTCTGGCGACAGAAACATCTCGTCGAGACCTGTGCGGTGATAAGTGTAGATCATGTCGCGCAACACTCCGGTTGTCGGCGATGTGAAGGCGTCAAGCACCGCCGAACGGTTCTTTTTGTCTTCAAAAGCCTTCCACCCCCCTTCGCCGGCCGACTGTGCCATCTGCACTATCATCTTCAGGCGGTCAAACGCCTCATCACCGCCGTGGGGCGCGAACGAATCTCGGTCAAGCGCTATAATCAGATAAGCGTAAAAGTTCAGGATAGCCGTCAGCTGGCTCTCCATTGAATTCACCGTAAAATTGAGAGGTTCCCCCTCCTGGTATGAGAACTCTATTTTGGTGTCTTTGAAATTGACAAGGGTAGTGGTGTAGGTCGAGTTATATACCGGTCTTGACGATTGTATCTGCAGGTCACCCTTCAGAGTGTTGTCCGTATAGTCAGCTATAGTGAAAAACAGACGGCAGTCAATCCGCTCGTTCACCGCATACTGGTCGTTGGTGAAATGAGTGGTGTTCATATATTCTCTGACAGCCTCCTGAAGCGTCTCGAACACACTCTTGTTAGTGGCTTGAACCTGATCGGTGTTGAATGTAACCTCACAGTTAAGCTCTTGCGCGTCACAGATGGCTGTGCCTGAAAACACACTCACCGCAGCTGCTATTATTGATGCCGTGTTGATCCTGATTCGTTTCATCATTGTCATTGTTCAGTGCGGTTATACTCTTGAAATGTTCTGCCGCATTGATTATTAACGAATCAGTGGCGGCTGATATTGCCGGCAATGTCAAGAATATCGGCGGCTACTTCGTTTTTGCTCTTCAGTTCGAACTTGTGAACCTCACCGTCAGACATAAAGACCGTTATCTTGTTTGTGTCTGTGCCGAATCCCGCCCCCTTGTCGCGCAACGAGTTCAGCACTATCATGTCAAGATTTTTGCGTGCCATCTTGTCGGTGGCGTTGGTCTCTTCATTGTCGGTCTCGAGTGCGAATCCCACAAGAATCTGGCCATCTTTCTTCTGTTTCCCCAATGTTGCGGCGATGTCGGGATTCTTGACAAATTCAAGATGGGGCATCCCCTCTTTTTCCCGTTTGATTTTCCTGTCGGCCTGATTGGCTACAGCATAATCGGCCACAGCTGCACACATCACAGCGATATCGGTCTTGTCAAACACTTCCTCACATGCTGCAAGCATCTCGAGGGCAGATTCAACATTTACGGTTTTTACAGCTGCATTTTCCGGACGATGGTCGGTAGGGCCGAGAACCAGAGTTACCTCAGCGCCGCGTCGCGCAGCCTCGTCGGCTATTGCTATCCCCATTTTGCCGGTCGAATAGTTGCTGATATACCTCACCGGGTCTATCTTTTCGCGGGTCGGTCCGGCTGTAACCAGAATCTTTTTCCCTTTTAGCGTCTCAGCTTCACAAAAAAACGTATCTATCGCCTTGAATATGTTTTCAGGTTCCTCCATACGCCCCTTTCCCGTAAGATGAGATGCAAGCTCTCCTTCGGTGGGTTCGATCACACGCACACCGTCGGATTTGAGTGTAGCGATATTCCGGAGGGTCGACGGATGGCGCATCATGTCGAAATCCATGGCAGGTGCCACAAACACTTGCGCTCGTGTCGACAGATACGATGTCACAAGCATGTTGTCGGCAACCCCGTTGGCCATCTTCGCAATGGTCGAGGCTGTGGCCGGAGCTATCACAAACGCATCTGCCCAGAGGCCAAGATCCACATGAGAGTTCCATTGGCCTGTATTGGCAGTGAAAAACTCGCTTATTACAGGCTTCCCGCTTAGAGTGGAAAGTGTAACAGGAGTGATAAACTCCTTTGCATTCGGAGTCATTATCACCTGAACCTCGGCACCGGCCTTTATAAACAGTCTCACAAGCGAGGCTGTCTTGTAGGCGGCTATCCCTCCGGTAATCCCCACAACTATGTGTTTGCCTTTCATCTGGCTCATCTGGCTCTTGTCGGTTTCTACGTCTGAAAAAACTGCTCATCTCACGGCAGCGCCTGTTAAGGCGATGCTGTTTATCTCATTCTAAGCTTTATGGCGGTCATTATCCGCTTCATGTCTGAAGGAAAATCCCCCTGCTGTATCCAGCTGAAATACCCCGGATCTTTACTGAGCACCTCAGTTACAAGTTTCCCTTTGTATTTGCCGAAATTAATAACTTCCCGGTGTTGCTCGTCATAGATAAGCCGTCCCATTATGTCAACATTCTTAGTCTGCGACGAAAACTCAGCAAGTTTCTCAATGTCGTTTGGCAGATCGTCATATCTGTCAAGCTGGGCCATCAGAACCTCATAAGTGG
>CAMWTV010000205.1 GCA_947177215.1 uncultured Muribaculaceae bacterium | reverse complement strand
GTACTGGCCGCGCGATTCTCTGCCATCGGCGACGTGGCCATGACCGTGCCGGTGATCTATAGCGCCTGCCGCTGCTATCCCGACATACAGTTCACATTTTTCACTCGCAAGGCCATGGCGGCGATATTTCTCAACGCGCCGGCAAACCTTACGGTCGTAGGGCTGGATCTTTCCGAATACACAGGAGTTCAAGGCATATGGAGGCTGTTCCGCGAGGCACGGCGCAAATACTGGTTCGATGCCTTCATCGATCTGCACGACGTGTTGAGAACAAAAATTTTCAGGTCGTTCTGCCACATGGCGCGCATCCCCGTGTCGGTGATAAACAAAGGGCGCAAAGGGAAGCGGGCGCTCACCAGGCCCCACAACAAGGTGTTGCTCCCTCTGATATCGTCGAGAGCACGCTACCGCCAGACATTCCACGCCATAGGGCTCCCTGTGCAGACAAGGTTTGAAGGCCTGTTCGGCGAAGGGAAAGGCTCGCCTGAACTGTTTGCACGCATCACCTCCCCGAGGCTCGACGGCGAGCGGTGGGTAGGCATAGCGCCTTTTGCCAAACACTCCGGAAAAATCTACCCGCCGGCACTGATGGAACAGGTTGTGAAAGCTGTTTCAGCCATGCCCGGCACAAAAATATTTCTGTTCGGCGGAGGCCACGAAGAGGAGGAGGTGCTCGGAATGTGGGCCGAACGCTATCCCCGAACCGAAAGCCTGGCCGGAAAACGCTATGGTTTCCCGGCTGAACTGGCCCTTGTAAGCCAGCTTGACGTAATGGTGTCGATGGACTCGGCCAACATGCACCTGGCATCGCTGGTGCGCACACCCGTTGTGAGCGTGTGGGGGGCCACCCACCCCTATTGCGGCTTCAAAGGGTGGCGTCAGAGCGACGAAGATATGGTGCAGCTACCCATGACATGCCGCCCCTGCTCTGTCTTCGGCAACAAAAGCTGCTTCAGAGGCGACTATCATTGCCTGCGAGGCATAGCTCCGCAGGTAATCATCGACCGCATAAGCCACTACCTCGGCGAAAACGCGCATGCCGTATCAGGCTGCCGCGCCGAAGACTGATGCAATCATATCAGAAACAGTAGTTACATATTTCATAAGGATAATAATGAAGATTTTTTCACAGCTTAACCCTCTGTGCTCTCCTCTCAAAGTCATCTGCCTACTGCTGCTTGCAGCGGCTTTCACTGCATCGGCAGATATTCCGTCGGCCTATTACCGCACCGCATCGGGCAAAAAGGATGCCGCACTTAAAACCGCGCTGCATCAGCTTATCTACAACCACACCGAAGTGTCGTCATATAACGCCCTGCCCGATTACTTCAAACGCACCGACGTCTACCCTCCCGGAAACGAGCGCTACGGACAGTGGTGGGACATGTATGGCAATGTGCCCATCTACCTGCCCCACTGGTCGGGCGCGCTGATGAACCGCGAGCATTCATTTCCTAAAAGCTGGTGGGGCGGAAGCACAACAACACCCGCATATGTCGACCTGTTTCACCTCTATCCGGCCGAAGCTGTAGCCAACCAGAAGAAGCTCAACTATCCGCTGGGCGAGGTGCAGACACCGACTTTCGACAACGGAATGTCGCAGGTTGGCTATGCCATGACAGGCCAGGGGGGTGGCGCGGCCCAGGTGTTTGAGCCGGCCGACGAATACAAAGGCGACTTCGCCCGCACATACTTCTACGTGGTTACCTGCTACCAGAACCTTCACTGGAACTATACGTTCATGGTCGACAACAACACATACCCCACCCTCAACCAGTGGTCGGTCAACCTGCTGATGAAATGGCACCGCGATGACCCTGTAAGCCAGAAAGAGATTGACCGCAACGAGGAGGTTTACCGCATACAGGCCAACCGCAATCCGTTTATCGACTATCCAGAGCTGGCCGAGCACCTGTGGGGCAACAAAAAAGGGATGGCTTGGATGCCGGGTAGCACTCCGCCCGAACCAGTCGGAGATGCCCATCTGATCACACCTGTGCAGAACATGTCGCTTGATTTCGGAGAAACCGCGATAGGCTCATCTTCCACATCATCGCTGTTTTTCCGCGGAGAGAATCTCACCGGAAGCCTGACTCTGACACTCACCGGCAGCAAACGCTCCCTGTTCAAAACCGAGGTCAGCTCGATAAGCGCTTCGGCCGCAAACTCTGAAAACGGATATTGGCTGCGCATAACATACAACCCCGTTGAAGTGAGCCCCGACGAAGGCGACGAAGCCCGTCTCGTGATCTCCGACGGCGGTCTTGACGGATCGCTGGGCATAGCCCTGCGTGGCAAAGGGCTGCCTGTGCCGGAACTGCACGATTTCAAGGCCCTGCCGGCATCGGATGTCACATCGACATCCTACACCGCAAACTGGGAAGAACCGGTTTACGGCAATCCGGCCATAGCCGATATTGTCGATTATTACATAGTGACCCGCACCCGCTTCACTAACGGCACCGCCTCGTCAGAAGACATCGAGGCCGAAACCAACGAACTGCAGATAACCGGATGCGAGCCGGGCAGCCGCGAAAGCTACTCCGTGCGGTCAAGCCGCCTTGGATACTACTCGGCATATTCCAACTCGATCACGGTAGATCTCGGCACAGGCGGTGTGGCCGATGTGGTCAACGACAGCCCGCTCGGATGGGCCTATACACCGGGCGGTGTGCGCATTGTGTGCGCACAGCCCCACACCGGATGCCGCGTTTACGATGCCATGGGCCGTCTGGTCTATGAAATCGGCGTGATCGACAACAACATGCTCATACAGCTGCCCCAGGGAGCCTTCTTCATTGTAACCGACCAGCAGGCAACACCGCTGCGGGTGCTTGTGCGCCAGTGATTCACCCTACAACCCAGTTGAAATGTCACACACACCCAGTCACGACTCCACGGGCAAACAGCTGATGCTCGTCATAAACCCCATCTCAGGCACAGGAAACAAGAAAGATGTGCCGCCGGTGGTGGAGAAATGCGTGCGCCAACTCGGTTTCGACCTCGATGTAAGGTTTACGGGTGGTGCCGGCGATGCCACCGCATTTGCCGCCGAAGCAGCCCGAAAAGGCTATCACGGAGTGCTGGCCTGCGGCGGCGACGGCACCATAAACGAAACCGCGACAGCCCTGTGCGGATCGCAGACCGCTTTAGGCATAATACCAGCCGGATCAGGCAACGGACTCGCGCGCCATCTTGGAATACCGGTCGATCTCAACGCAGCCCTCGATGTGATAAGCGCCGGAAACATCGTTGCATCAGACTACGGGTCTGCCAACGGAATACCGTTTTTCTGCACCTTCGGCATGGGATTCGACGCCGCCGTTTCACACCGTTTCGCACGCCAGAGCCGCCGCGGACTGTTGAGCTACGTAAAGAGCGCAATATCTGAATATATCCAGTATCGCCCCCAGACCTACACCCTCTCGGCCAACGGAAAACTTCTCACCGAGAAAGCGTTTCTGGTTGCCGTGTGCAACGCCTCACAGTGGGGAAACAACGCCTATATAGCCCCTGACGCAAGCCTTACCGACGGCCTGCTTGACATCACCGTGGTGCACAGCGGCTCACCTATCGACACCGCCGTGATGGGAATGGACATCTTCACAGGGCTGATAACAAAAAACACCATGGTTCACTGTTTCCGCGCGCCGGCGGTTGCCATATACCGGTCGAAAGAGGGTGAGGCGCACATCGACGGCGAACCGATGATGATGCCCGATATAATCGACATAAAATGCCACCGCGGAGCGCTCAGAATCTTCACTCCCGAAAACCATGACGACTTCAAACCGTTGGTAACGCCACTGAAAGGGATGATCAGAGACGCGCGCCTGTCGATAAACCACATTTTCCGCAACTGACCAGGCATCACACACACACTGAAATTTGCTGCCAGAAGCAGCGATGTAACAACACGGCTGTCCGTTTGCGGACAGCCGTGTTATGCTTTTACACACATCCCTACCCGCCGCTCCATTGACATTCAGCATATTACCTTTTTGGCACGTTTATTGCCGATAAATAAAGCGTAAACACAAATCATACATGGAACAAAGCAATATGGATCGCGTTATTCCGCGCGAGGAGCAACGGAAAGCCGCGATAAGAAAATGGATCAAAATAGCCGTTCCGGCTGCAGTGGCTGTAGTGGCGGTGGTCGTATCGGCATCGCTGATGCAGTCAGGCATCAAACGGTCGTCGATAAGAATCGGCGTGGCCGATGTCGGCACACTTGAGACAAGCGTGACCGGAACAGGCCGTGTCACTCCCGC
>CAMWTV010000204.1 GCA_947177215.1 uncultured Muribaculaceae bacterium | reverse complement strand
ATAAAATAATCATTATGAAAAAATCGTTTTTTATTTCAGCACTGGCCTGCATAGGGATGCTGATGGCATCTTCATGCGGCAACAAAGCAGAAAACACAGTTGAAGAGAGCGAGGCTCTCAGCGTTGACACAGTGGTTGCCAACCCTGAATCGTTTGTAGGCGACACGATTGTTGTAGAGGGCGTTGTTTCGCATCTATGCAAACATGGCGGTAAGAAGGCATTCCTTCTCGGCAGCGACGAAAACACAATGATCAGATGTGAGGCCACTCCCGAGATGGGCGGTTATTTCCCGCAGGAAACCATCCACAAGCCCATGAAAGTCACCGGTGTGGTTGTTGAATCGCGCATGACCGAAGAGACTGTGCAGCAGATCGAGGCACAACATGCCGAACAGGTCAAGATGATTGCCGAACAGGCCGGTGAAGAGCAGGCTGCCGCTGTCGACAAGGCTGCCGCCGGTTGTGAGACCGAACGCAAAGCCCAGGGACAGGGTGAGATCGAGAGTTTCGCCGCCCAGATGGCCGACTACCGCGCCCGCATTGCCGAGCGTGCCGAAAAAGAGGGTAAACCCTATCTGTCGAGCTATTATATCGTGGCCACCGCCTACGAGGTTCTGCCAGAATAAGCACTAATCAGGTCAAAGAAAGTTCAAGGCCCTGTGTCGCGTTTTCCCGACACAGGGCCTTGCCATATGATTGTCTGACAACTCGTCAGATATGCAGATGATGTCAGTGTTTGGCTGGCTGCATGGCCGAAAGCACTTCGAGCACCGCCACTTCCATCACATCATATCCCATGGCGGTAGGATGCACGCCATCATCGGTCATCGACGGGTTCAGAGCGCCTGTCTCTTTCAAAGCCATAGGGGTATAATAGTCGACAAACGGAATTTCTCTTGCGGCGGCATAGGCACGCAGACGTTTGTTCAGGCTCTTGATTTTCTGAGGGGCATCGCTGATCTCAGGACGCCATCCGAAAACCAGAGCAGGCAACACTGTTGAAAGCACAGGCTTGATGCCGTTGGCCTGAGCCAGCTCGACCATCGAGACTATGTTGCCGAAAGTGCGGTCTTCGTTATAGGTATGGTTATTCTCAGCCACATCGTTGGTGCCGGCATTTATAACCACTACCGACGGATGCAGGCTGATAACATCGTCGCGGAAACGCAGCAGAAACTGGTAGGATGTCTGTCCGCTTATTCCTCGCGGCACAAAGCCGTGGGAAGTGAAGAATTCCGGATGTATCCTGGCCCAGTTCTCGGTTATGGAATTCCCGAGAAAAACTACCGCCCGTTTTTCCAAAGGCTGGTCGATCACTTCGGCATTGGCCTTTTCATAGCGTCTGAAGTTGGCCCAGTCATCGCCATGGGCCAAAGCCGAGAGAGCCACAGCGGCTGCGGCTCCCAACAGAATGTTTCTTGCTGAAATAAACATCATGAGTTAGTTTGAGAGGGTTATCGCTCACAGTCATCGCAAAGGCAAGACTACCGAATTTCCTTTGAATTCAAGGGTCAGAGAATCGGCCCCGTGCGGAGCGCTTCCGTAGGGGGTGTCATAACGGTAGCCTGTCCGTGTGGCTATCTCCGATCCGTCGACTTTCAGAGGCTCGTTCCAGGAGGTTTCAATCAGTCCGGTTCCGGGGGCATGATATCTGACTTTCCCCGACCCGGCGGCGACTTCTACCGGTGATTTTGCGATCTGCTCTACAAAGTTAACAAAAGAATTCCATTTCCCGGCATTGCCGACCTGACATATCCATACGTTTTCACGTCCCGGAGCCTTGAGGTCGCAGAGTTCACCGCGGAAATCGGCAACAAGTTCTGATGGTGAGGCGCTGTAAACCGCCACATATCCGTTGCCCCGGCAACCGAATGTCCAGTTGCCTCGCTGAACCACACTGTCCATGGCCGAAACGGGGAAATAAGCATGGGTCATAGAAGTGGGATGATTCTCGGGGATGCGGTAAATGCACACAGTCACGTCACGATGCTGCACGGCCTTGGGCAGAATCTCATTTCCGGCCCAGTAGTTAGGCGAGTTCCGCAGGTTTTTACCTCCGGGATGGTTGGTATAGACAACAGCCCCGTTGCCCAGAGACGCCATCCACGGATGCTGCTGGTACCCCTGATGCCCCTTTCGGAAATCATTGACTGTGCTTAACTGGTAATCGGCACACCTGAGAGTGGTGATGTTGCCTTCGGAAAGAGCGAAGCGGTCGCGGTCAACAGCATAACCTTTTTCTGCTTTCTCGCGTTCATAGATGGCTATATACTCGTCGTAATTGCGATATGGCCAGGTATCATATGCTTCAGAAATGCGTTTCGAGGTAGCCACACACAGCGGGTGGATAAACTCCTGCATCCCCCAGAAAAGGTGGCAGTGACGTTCGTTGTCGAAATCAATGCCATAGGCGGGAGCATCCTCCACATCAAGACTTGTACGCTGTCTCACATAGGCAAGGCGGTCATAGTCGGTGGCGATGTCGGCAATGACCTGCGGACAGCGGTAGCCCGAAGTGGCAAGTGCCACGGCACCGGTGTTCTGGCGTCCGTCATAAACACCTTCGCCAAACACAAGCCGCACCATAGGCGATGTGACATGCACGCCTGAGAGAAGAGAAGAGGCATACGTGCGGCCGCTTGCTCCGGCAAGATAGCCATGATGGTTGTGTAGCGCGAGATCAAGCATCAGAAGATCAAGCACCCCCCTTGCCTTTTCTCTTATTGTCTCATCCTCGGCAAAATCGACAAGGTTTGCGAGCAACAGCGCCTCGACATCATAATAGGTCGAGAGCCATTCGCTGAAACCGAAACGAAGACGGTTGTCGAGCCATGGAGCGATCAGGCCGGAGGCATGCTCCATATGTCGGACACCGGTCATTCCGTCGGTGAAGATTTCGTTTTTATAGAGCTGTCCGGCGAGAAGCTCTGCCGTGTGATATAACGCCTGATGGTTTTCGGTGTGATAGCAACGGTAGGTTGTGTCCCGGCGGGCATCGTCCCACCAGTATTTGAAGTCGAGAATCCGCTCGCGGGCCTGCGTTCTGAATGCAGCAGGAAGCACAGTTCCCTTGCTGTCAAGATATAGCATCCGCAACACTCCGTTGAGAGTAAAATCGTTACAGTCGTGATTCGATTTTATGGTGGCTATCACATCCTGCAGTCCGTTTTTTTCAAAAGGGATGCCGGCGGCCTGACGGGCAAGCTGACGGAACACACCATAAAGCCACACGGAATCGCCCTGATGGGAATATAGCCCGACATATTCGCGGCATCGCTCCCGATATGACTTCTCATACAAACTTTCGGCTATGGCCGATTGCCCCACCGACAGTGTGGCGATAAGACACAGAATAAGTCTGATTATTGATTTCATGATATTCAGATAATTATTTCCAGATTTATCCGAGGGTTTGCAATGACACGCCCTACGGCATGATAATCATTCATAACGGCCTTTCCAGTCATAGGGGAAAGGTATGCGTTTATAGTAGTCGAGAGAATGAGATGGAGCGGGGATCCCTTCGGGAAGCGGGCGCCGGGAATACTGCCCGAAGAAAAGCAGACATCCGTCGCGCCACCATTCGGCTTCCGCTTCCTGCAAGGCAAGCAGCGACGCCACTCTTGAATGGCGCTGCTGATCAACAGCACCGGCCACCGAACGCCATGCGGCCTGCATGTTTCTGACCTGCTCTACACCGAGATTGTAACGGCGGCACATCTCATCCCACAGAGTCTGGCCCGAGCGCATCCGGTAGTCCCAAGGCAGACGATGAAACCATAGCAGATACTCGTCAGGGCATGTGTCAAGCGACGAGAAACCCGATGCCACAGCCGGATGATACTGGCCTGCGGCGTTTGTTCCTGTAGCAGTGCGGTCTACTCCGATGCTGTCGGCCGACACTTTGTGATAGTCGAAAGCCGTCCAGACCGGATCGTCATGCCATGGCTCAGGGCCGTTGTGAGTGGCATAGTTCATTATATGGTTCAGGCCGAGCGGCATCGAATAATTGACCACGGCCTCGCGCGACAAGACCATCATGTCGACAATTGTATCGACCTCGCGCTTGGAGCGGGTGAACGTGAGTTCAACCCACTCGCGGGCTATTTCACGGGCCGACCCGAAAGGATTCCACGCCAGCCGGCCGAAAGCATACCAGTTGGCCTGACCGAACGGATGACCTGTCCAGTTGATTTCAGAACCGATGTTCGGAACTCCGGCAATGGCCGAGACTCCAACGCTGCCGTTATAACCGGTGAGCACATCGGCAACCGATGTATCG
>CAMWTV010000203.1 GCA_947177215.1 uncultured Muribaculaceae bacterium | reverse complement strand
GCTACCCTGAGGGCGCGGAGTGCCGTTGAATGTTGTGGGACGCGAAGAAACCGGAAGTTGTGGTTTTTTATCCAATCAGTATGGGTAATCTATTCTTGTTTTTGAATGAAATCACTGCAGGTCTGCAACCTTCTTGGCGATTTCGTCCGCAAAGGTAGCAATTTTCATCGTACCTTTATCACCTTCGCCCTGTTTTCTTACCGAAACTTCACCATTTTCTGCTTCTTTTTCGCCTACAATGAGCATGTAGGGGATGCGGCGAAGCTCGTTGTCGCGGATTTTACGTCCGATCTTCTCGTTTCTGTCATCAACAGTCACACGCACATCGGCGGCTGTAAGCTGTTTGGCCACCTCATAGGCATAATCGTTGAATTTCTCTGAAATCGGAAGTATGATGGACTGGTCAGGCGAAAGACACAACGGGAATTTCCCGGCTGTGTGTTCAAGAAGCACAGCCACAAAACGCTCCAGCGATCCGAAAGGCGCGCGGTGAATCATCACAGGTCTGTGTTTCTGGTTGTCTGCTCCGGTATATTCCAGCTGGAAGCGTTCGGGCAGATTATAGTCTACCTGAATTGTGCCCAGCTGCCAGCGGCGACCGATAGCATCCTTCACCATAAAGTCGAGTTTCGGGCCATAGAACGCAGCCTCGCCGAGTTCCTTGCGGGCCTTGAGGCCCTTCTCTTCACAAGCCTCGATGATAGCAGTTTCGGCAAGATGCCAGTTTTCATCGCTACCGATATACTTCTGCTTGTTTTTGGGGTCACGAAGCGATATCTGAGCCTCGAAATTATTGAAGTCAAGAGCCTTGAAGATATAGAATATGATATCCATAACCTTCAGGAACTCCTCTTTTATCTGATCCGGAGTGCAGAAGATATGGGCATCGTCCTGCGTGAATCCGCGAACACGGGTAAGCCCGTGAAGCTCACCGGTCTGCTCATAGCGGTAAACGGTTCCGAACTCAGCCAGACGCAACGGCAGTTCGCGATATGAACGCGGAGAAGCCTTGAAAATCTCGCAGTGATGAGGGCAGTTCATCGGCTTGAGCATATATTCCTCACCTTCCTGCGGTGTATGTATGGGCTGGAAAGAATCCTTGCCATATTTTGCATAGTGCCCCGATGTTACATAGAGCATCTTGTTGCCGATATGCGGTGTGATCACCTGCTGGTAGCCATACTGCTTCTGAATCTTGCGCAGGAACTGCTCGAGACGGTCACGCAGCGCAGCTCCTTTCGGAAGCCACAGAGGCAGCCCGGCTCCCACATTCTGCGAGAACGCAAACAGCTCCATCTCCTTGCCCAGCTTACGGTGGTCACGCTTCTTGGCCTCCTCAAGCATTGCCAGATATTCGTCGAGCATCTTTTTCTTGGGGAATGTAATGCCGTAGACACGCACAAGCTGGTTACGCTTCTCGTCACCGCGCCAGTAAGCGCCTGCAAGCGTCATGACCTTGGCAGCCTTTATGACACCCGTCGAAGGGATGTGCGGGCCGCGGCAAAGGTCTGTGAATGCACCTTGTGTATAAGTAGTGATATGGCCATCCTCCAGTTCCGAGATCAGCTCGCATTTATATGTCTCACCCCGGTCGCCGAGCATCTTCAAGGCGTCATCCTTTGAAATATCCGCGCGCACAATCTGCTCATCACGTTTCGCCAGCTCAAGCATCTTAGCTTCGATAGCAGGGAAATCCGCTGATGTAATAGAGTGTCCGTTGGGGTCAATATCGTAATAGAAACCGTTTTCCAGAGCCGGGCCGATGCCGAATTTGATTCCGGGATACAACTCCTGAAGCGCTTCGGCCAGAAGGTGGGCCGAACTGTGCCAGAAGGCGTGCTTACCCTCTGCATCATCCCATTTGAAAAGTTTTATGGTAGCGTCAGATTCAATCGGGCGGGTCAGATCCCACTCCTGCTCGTTTACCGATGCGGCAAGCACGTCACGTGCAAGCTGCGGCGAGAGACTACGTGCAATCTCAAGCGGGGTTATCCCTGCTTCAAACTGCTTGACGGAATTGTCGGGAAAGGTGATGTTGATCATTTTTATCATTCTGTTTATCAATCAATTGCCACCAACAACGTGGCAACCAAACAAATTTTGCCTAAAAAGCGCCACAAAGATACAAAATTTTACACCCATTTCAATGCTTCAAGCCAATTATTTTGCATCATCCCCGTTTATTGCCGCGCGATTTGCCCGACAGCGCCAAATTGCCTACCTTTGCAATAGACATATGCCGGCATTCACCCGTTAAGACCTGTCGGCGACAGTCCGGGCTATTTATTTTGAACCACTGACAATGAAGAATATCGCGGTTATACTTGCCGGCGGAAGCGGAACCCGCCTCGGGAATTCCACCCCAAAGCAATTCATCAAGATTGCTGGCAAAAAGGTTATAGAGCACACCATCGCTGTGTTTCAGAATCACCCTCTGATCAACGAAATCTGCGTTGTGGTGCATGCCAATTATCTTGGCGACATCGAAAACATAAGACTCGGCAACAGCTTCTCAAAACTCAGAAAGGTTCTCGTTGGAGGCAACGAACGATATGAATCAAGCCTTGCCGCCATCAACGCCTATGCCGCGTCAGGAGAATGCAACCTGATTTTTCACGATTCCGTAAGACCTCTCGTAACCGAACGCATCATAACCGACTGCATTGCTGCATTGAGCACCTACGATGCCGTTGATGTGGCCGTGCCCACAACCGATACCATAATTCAGGTCAACGACAGAGATGAAATCATCAGCGTGCCTCCACGTCCTTCACTCCGAAATGGCCAGACTCCTCAGGCTTTCAAGCTCAGCGTGATTCGTGAAGCATATGCAAAAGCCCTTCAGGATCCGGAATTCCGCACCACCGACGATTGTGGCGTAGTGCTCCGCTATCTCCCCGACACACCCATTTTTGTGGTAAAAGGCGAGATGTTCAACATGAAACTCACCTATAAAGAAGACATATTCTTGCTCGATAAGCTGTTTCAGCTCAGAAGCATACAGGCCACAGACTCCGGTCTATGCGATAACGAATCACGCTCATGTGCGGGCAAGACCATCGTTGTGTTCGGAGGCACCAAAGGCATCGGCAGCGCCATTGTGGACAACTGCAGGGAACAGGGCATGAACGTCTATCCATGCAGCCGCTCAACAGGCGTGGATGTCGCGTCAGCCGACGAGGTAAGAAACTTCCTTGCCGAAGTTCACAAGACTACCGGAGAAATAGATTATGTTGTCAACACCGCCGGGCTCCTGACAATCCAGCCGCTGAACCTCATGACCAACGCCGACATACAGGCCTCGATAAACACCAATTATCTGGGATGTGTCAATGTTGCCCGCGAGGCATTCCCATACCTCAAGGCCTCGGCTGGTTCTCTTCTGTTTTTTACATCAAGCTCCTATACCCGCGGGAGAGCCATGTATAGCCTCTACTCATCTCTGAAAGCTGCAATTGTAAACTTCGTGCAGGCAACGAGCGAGGAATGGAGCATCCACAACATCAGGGTAAACTGTATAAACCCGGAGCGCACCCTCACCCCAATGAGGGTGGAAAATTTCGGCAACGAGCCTAAAGGCACACTGCTTGATGCCGGTGCCGTGGCTATTGCGTCTCTCAAAACCCTCCTGTCGCATATGACAGGCGAAGTAATCGACATCAGACTATGAGTTGGCTAAGCAAAAAAACTCGCCCCATTCGCCATGCGGTCAAATACACCCCGGCGTTTATCCTATCGTTCATCGTGCCGCGTTCACCACGCAAATGGGTTTTTGGCTCCAACATGGGCTTCGCCGGAAACGCCAAATACCTCTTTTTATATCTCGCCTCCACTCCCTCCGAAAAAATAACTCCTCTATGGATCGCAAGCAGCGGCAAGGAATACCGCCTCCTGAAATCTATGAACATAAATGTTGCCCGCAGGTGGAGCCTGAAAGGCACATGGACAGCGTTGCGGTCAAAATATTTCGTATATAACAGTTATGCCCCTGATGTCCATCTATATGCAATGGGACGGGCCATCAAGGTCAACCTGTGGCATGGTGTCGGAATAAAAAACATCGAATATGCCATCTCGGTCGGGCCAATGCACGATATATTCCACTCCAAAAACCTTTCCGTGCGCAACAAAAACCGGTGGTTTTTCATAAAACCCGACATTTTTCTCTCCACATCACCGTTGATGACAGCTCATTTCAGCCGTTGCTTCCGCATTCCTGCTGAAAACTGCATCGAAAGCTCTTATCCGCGCAACGCCATTTTTGGCTACACCCGCGAGCAGATTTTACAGATAATCAACGAGAA
>CAMWTV010000202.1 GCA_947177215.1 uncultured Muribaculaceae bacterium | reverse complement strand
CAGTCTGACTTGCCACACCCTTGAAAAACTATATATAAAATGCGCCTTACGTTATTGCTTGCAACGGTCATGATGTCATTGACCGCCATCACGTCCGATGCCATAGAAATAGTTTCCGGACCTTATCTGCAGAATGTGACCGACAGTGAGGCCACCGTTGTGTGGCGCACCGACAAGGATGCGCTGGCATGGGTGGAGACGGCGCCCGACGACAGCCTGAATTTCTACGCCGAGGAGCGTCCGAGGCATTATGAGACAGATATGGGGCGCGCTGTGGTGGGAAAACTGCATAAGGTGAGGCTAAAAGGGCTGGAAAGCGGTAAAACATACCGTTACAGGGTTTATTCGCATGAGATTGTTGACCAGCAGCCCAACCACATTGTTTACGGAGGGATGGCGGCTACTGATGTCTACCGCCGTGAGCCGCTGAGATTCTCGACCCGCGGTGTGAATTCCGGCAAGGTGAGTTTCTGTGTTGTCAATGACATACACGGCGACACGGCCAGGCTGGGCGACATGCTGGGCAAAGTGAGAGAAGAGGGGCGTGATTTCGTGTTGTTCAACGGCGATATGGTGAGCTACATGGACAGCGAGCAGCAGTTGTTCGACGGCTTTATCGACCGGTCGGTGGAACTGTTTGCCAACGAAATACCGTTTCAGATGGTGCGCGGCAACCATGAAAGCCGTGGCCGCTTCGCCCAGCGTTACATGGACTATTTCCCTACGGCTACCGACAAACCGTATTACACGTTTTCAGCCGGGCCGGTGTTTTTTGTGGTGCTCGACGGAGGGGAGGATAAACCCGACAGCGACATCGAGTATGGGGGAACTTCGTTTTGCGACGCCTACCGCGCCGAACAGGCCGAATGGCTTGCCGGGGTTGTGGAGAGCACGGAGTTCAGAAACGCGCCGTTCAGGGTGGTTGTGGTGCATGTGCCTCCGGTGCAGGACACATGGCACGGCCCGCTGCATGCCAAACAGCTCTTTCTGCCGGTTCTCAACAAGGCCGGTGTCGATCTGATGCTTTGCGGTCATCTTCATTGCTACAGGTATAATGAGGCCGGAGTTGACGGAGCTGAGTTTCCGGTGCTGATCAACTCCAATATGGAGATGCTTGATGTGGAGGCCGACAACTCGACTATGAATGTGGTCAGGAAAGACCGCTACGGCAAAGAACTGGGCCGTTTTAAATTCTGTTCAGAATAATAACCGACAAATAAATTATCACATGAAATTTCAGATAGTTGCCGCTGCGGTGGCAATTGGTGCCGCTATCGGTGCGGCAGGTAGTCAGCCGGTGTATCTCGACACCACAAAGCCGTTGGAAGAGCGGGTAGAGGATGCTCTCGGACGGATGACCACAGAGGAGAAAGTGGCAATTATCCACGCACAGTCGAAATTCAGTTCGGCAGGAGTGCCCAGACTGGGAATTCCGGAGCTGTGGTGCACCGACGGCCCGCACGGCATCCGTCCGGACGTGTTCTGGGACGAATGGGATCAGGCCGGATGTACGAACGATTCATGCACGGCTTTTCCGGCCCTGACCTGTCTGGCCGCCACATGGAATCCGGAGATGTCGGCGCTATATGGCCGGAGCATCGGCGAGGAGGCGCGCTATCGTGAGAAAGATGTGCTGTTAGGCCCGGGTGTGAATATTTACCGGACACCTTTGAACGGACGTAACTTCGAGTATATGGGCGAAGACCCCTATCTGGCATCGGTGATGGTAGTGCCTTACATCAAGGGGGTGCAGAGCAACGGGGTAGCCACATGTGTGAAACATTACGCACTTAACAACCAGGAATATCGCCGCCACACAACCGATGTGGATCTGAGCGACCGCGCTCTTTATGAAATTTATCTGCCGGCGTTCAAGGCGGCTGTTCAGGATGGGGGAACATGGTCGATCATGGGATCGTATAACCTTTACCGCGGGCGTCATGTGTGTCAGAACCCGCGGCTGCTCAAGGATATTCTCCGCGACGAGTGGGGGTTTGACGGGGTGGTGATCTCTGACTGGGGCGGTGTGCACGACACAGACCAGGTGATTTCAGGAGGCCTCGACCTTGAGTTCGGCTCATGGACAAACGGACTGTCGGAAGGGATGAAAAACGCCTACGACAGCTATTTCTTGGCCTACCCCTATCTTAAGCGGATCAGCGACGGTGTGGTTGACACTCAGGAACTCGACCGTAAGGCGGCCAATGTGTTGCGGCTCATTTTCCGCACGGCCATGAATCAGGCGAAACCGTTTGGGTCAATGAACTCTCCGGAACATGTTGCCGCCGCACGCCGTATAGCCGGCGAGGGGATTGTGCTGCTCAAAAACAGCGGAAACATTCTGCCTCTTGACCTTGACGGTAAAAAGAAGATTGCCGTGATAGGGGAGAATGCCATAAAGATGATGACTGTGGGTGGCGGAAGCTCGTCGCTGAAGGCGCGCCGGGAGGTGTCGCCGCTTGACGGAATCAAGGCCCGCGCGGGCAAAGATGTCGAAGTGGTCTATGCTCGCGGATATACGGGCGATCCGGTTGCCCAGCAGGACGGAATGAAGGTTCAGGACATATCCGACAGCCGCGACGCCGAGGCGTTGATTGCCGAAGCTGTGGCTGTGGCCCGCGACGCCGATTATGTGATTTATGTGGGTGGTCTCAACAAAGCCCCGCATCAGGACTGCGAGGATGCTGACCGCGAGGGTCTCGGCCTGCCGTATGGCCAGGACAGACTTATCTCGGCGCTGGCTGATGCCAACAAAAATCTGATTGTGGTTAATGTGTCGGGCAATGCCGTGGCAATGCCGTGGCTCGATAAAGCGGCGGCTGTTGTCCAGGCGTGGTTTATCGGTTCGGAGGCCGGCAATGCGATTGCCGATATAGTTTCAGGCGATGTGAACCCCTCGGGCAAACTGCCCTTCACCTTCCCGGCACGGCTTGAAGACTCGGGCGCGCATGCCGAAGGCGAGTATCCCGGCAACAAGGAGCAGCTTGCGGCCTCGAAACAGTGGGGCGACACCATCAAGGAATTCTATAACGAGGATATTTTTGTGGGCTACCGCTGGGCCGACAAGAAAAAGACCACTCCGCTTTTCCCGTTCGGCCACGGTCTGAGCTACACCACATTCGAATATGGCAAACCGACAGCCGACAAAAAGGCTATGACTGCCGATGACACAATTACCTTCTCGGTAAACGTGAAGAACACCGGCGACCGCGAGGGCCAGGAAATCGTGCAGCTCTATATAGCCGACAAGAAATCGAGCCTTCCCCGCCCTGTGAAAGAACTGAAAGGTTTCAAGAAAGTGAAACTCGCGCCCGGCGAGGAGCAGACGGTGAGCATCACCGTAGACAAGAGCGCGCTCAGTTTCTTCGACGACAGACAACACGCCTGGGTGGCCGAGCCCGGTAAGTTCGAAGCCATTATCGGCGCTTCGTCGCGCGACATAAAAGGCGTTGTGCCTTTCGAGCTTAAGTAACTGCACAGGGTGATGTCATGCCGACCGGTCTGTTGACCGGCCGTAATCATGGCGATGAGAAACAACGGGCCTGACAGCGTCAATGTGTGCTGTCAGGCCTGTTGTTCTGTTAAAATGGTGCCAGATGTCGGTTGCCGGCACATGAACAGGAAAATATGCTACAGTATTACGGGGTGTTGAATCTTATTGCTAACTTTGCGTCATGCGTAGTCTGATTTACATAGTAATTATGCTGGTTGTTGCCAGCTGCAGTTATTCGGAGGCACATGAGAAGGTTCTCGACGAGGCACAGCGTTTGATGCAGAGCGACCCTTCGGCAGCTCTGTCGAAACTGAATGGCGTTGATGTGTCGGAATTTCAGGATTCGGCCACAATGGCCCGGTGGGCGTTGCTTTACAGTGAGGCCATGGTGGTGAATCGTCTGGCAGCCCCGACAGATACCATCGTCAACATAGCTGTAGATTATTACGGGCGGCACAGCCTGACCGACGAGTTCCGGAAGGCTTCGCGGCTGAAGGCTCTGATGCGGTCGTCAGACAATGGCGACGCCCTTGCCACGGCTTTATATCTTCAGAAAGAAAAAGAGTTTATGCTCTACAGGGAGCGGGCCAAACGCCAACAGTTCATGTTTGCCGGTCTTGTTATTCTGCTGGTGGCAGCCGGAATAATAGTGTGGATGCGCCAGCAGATAAAGCTGAAGTCGTTGCAGAACGAAACCCTTATGGCCGAGGCCTCGGGGCTTAAAATGCAGATTGACGTCAGCCGCGGCGATGTGGGCCGGTTGGAGACCAAGCTCCACGGGCTGCTTGAGAACCGGTTTTCGCTGATTGATTCGCTGTGTCAGACAT
>CAMWTV010000201.1 GCA_947177215.1 uncultured Muribaculaceae bacterium | reverse complement strand
CTTTAATGGGGAACCGGCGCTCTGGGTGTCGCCGATGGTGATATTTATTGATGGTGTGACGCCGGTTGCCGGGGTGAAACTGAAGGCTTCGGCTCCGGGAAAGGGGAGTGTTTCATATACCAACACGAGGGGCAAGAGTCTGAAGGTTGACAAAATGTATAATTCCCGCACATTCTCGGTGCCCGAACAGGGCTATGAAATTGAACTGCGGGTGTTTGACGACGGATTGGCGTATCGTTACCGTCTGTTGCCTACGGCCGGCGGTGACGAAGGTCGATGCCGCAGGATAATTGCCGAGAATTCTGGCTTTGCTTTTCCCGATGGATCGAGAGGCTGGCTCACTCAGCTTGCAAAGGCCAAGGAAGGGTGGTGTGCCACCAATCCGAGTTATGAAGACCATTACCACATGGATGTGGCTCTTGAGGAGAAGAGCGATGAGAGGCAGGGGTGGATTTTTCCGGCCCTTGTCCGTTCAGGTAATGTCTGGACGCTTCTGACCGAGAGCGGCTATCCGGGTGAGTATCCCGGGTGCCATCTGTCGGAAGCCCGCAGCAACACTTTTATGGTCGAGTTTCCGCATGCCGACCACAATCTGCGCCATCAGCCTGTATGGGCAAGCGTGGCCGACGGTGGCGTGACACCGTGGCGTGTGGCTGTTATCGGCGATTCGCCTGCCGCGATTGTGGAGACCACATTGCCCGATGATCTGGCTGAGAGAACGTTTTCGGATGACGGCGGCCTAAAGCCCGGAAAGGCATCGTGGAGCTGGCTATATCATGCCGACGCCTGGACAACTTATGAGGGGCAGCGTAAGTTTATAGATCTTGCCGCCCGTCTGGGACTGGAGTATTGTCTGACAGACGCTCTGTGGGACGTGAATATCGGGCGTGAGCGTATGGGCGAGCTGGCTTCATATGCCCGTGAGCGTGGAGTGGGGTTGCTGGTGTGGTATAATTCAAACGGAGCGTGGAATGACGCGCCGCAATCGCCGACAGACTGTTTCAACACCCGCGAAGCACGTTGCAGAGAGATGGAGTGGCTGAAGAGCATCGGAATCGCCGGAGTCAAGATTGACTTTTTCGGGGGTGACAAACAGGATGGCATGCAGCTTTATGAGGATATTCTGTGCGATGCCGACAGCTTCGGTCTGGTGGTTAATTTTCACGGGGCTACGCTTCCGCGCGGATGGTCGCGGATTCATAGGTCGTATATGAATTCGGAGGCTGTTTTCGGACAGGAGATGTGTCGTGGTGCAGGCCCGAACGAGGCAGCCCGTCCGGCTCACTGCACTGTTCTGCCTTTTGCCCGGAATGCGGTGGGGCCTATGGATTTCACACCGGTTGTGCTTAACCGCAGGCTCGCATGGGTAGAGGGTGACGATGACGCAGACCTGTCGGCGGTTTCGGGGGAGGTTTTCCGCGATGCCGGAAATGCGGCCGTGCGTGTCACAACCGATGCTTTCGAGCTGGCGCTTCCTGTGATATTTTTTGAACCGCTTACACATTTTGGTATAACAGTCAGTGATGTAGACCGTTTCCCGGAAACTGTGTGGAAATATGTGGGAGAGGTTCCGACCGTATGGGACAGGACTGTGTTTCTTGCCGGAGAACCGGGGAAATATGTCGTGATGGCGCGTGAGAAGGATGGCGAATGCTATGTGGCCGCTATCAACGGCACTGACAGCGAGATAAGTGTGCCGCTGAAAGGGTGGGGCCCGAAGACAAGGGCAGAGTATGTCATCAGGTCGTCGGACAACGGTGAGCTTGTATGCGAGACCGGATGTGTTATGCCTGACAAGACCGAAATCAGGGTGCTTCCCCGCGACGGGTTCGTGATGAAACTTACGGGCCGTTCGCCTGTGCCGGTGCGGTAGCTGCAAGGCTATCGGGTGCGGCTGATAATCCGGTCGGTGATGGCGCAGACACAGGAGTCAGACCAGACGTTTTCGGCGGTCTCAACCATGTCGATCACGGTGTAGATGGGAAGGATTATACCCATTATGCCGATATCGGCGCCTATGCCGGCCATGAGCGATAGTGTGAGGAAGTAGCAGCCCATAGGCACACCTGCGTTGCCGAAGGCCGACAGCACGGCTATGAAGAACCATGCGGCCATGGTTGCCGGGGTAATGGGGATGCCGTTGTTCTGCATGACGAACAGTGATGTGACAAGTATGAATGCCGCGCATCCGTTCATATTGACCGTGGTGCATATCGGCAACACGAAACGTGATATTTCAGGATTTACGCCGAGACGTGTCTCGGCGTTTTCCATTGTCACCGGCAGTGTGGCGGCGGAGCTTTTGGTGAACAGGGCCATCAGCACAGCTGGAGCCATGCCGCGCAGGGTTTTCAATGGGTTGAGCCCTTTTGCGAGCAGAAACAGCGGCAGCACTATGGCAAACTGGGCGCAGTTGCCGATGAGGATTACGAGAACATATTTTCCGAGAGAGTCGAGCATCACACCACCTCCGATCTGTGCGGTCAGCTGTGCGGCAAAAGCTACAATGCCTAACGGGAGCACGGCTATGAGCCACCTGATTAGCATGAAGAGCAGCTCCTGAAGCGCTGTCAGCCCGTTTATGAGCGATTGCCGTCGGGGAGTGTCGGGCATTCTGGAGATGGCTATGCCCACAGCGAAGCATATCAGGAGCAGGGCGAGCACGTTGCCGTCGAGGAATGGTTTTATGATGTTGTCGGGGATTACCGACATCAGGTGGTCGGAATATGACAGGCTGCCGGTTGCCGCAGCTGCGGTGTTTTCGGCGCGTGAAGCTTCGGGCGGAAGATTGCCGGGAGCGATGAGAAGGTAGAGGGCGAGTGCCACTGCAGCTGCTGCTCCGGTGGTAAGGAGGGTGTAGGAAAGGGTGGTGCGGAAAATGCGCCCCATTTTGCGGCTGCCGCCGATCGAGGCGAGTGTAGTGATTACGGCAAGCACAATTGTCGGCACCGCAAGCAGCCGGAACAGGCGTGTGTAGACTGTTGCGATGAAATTCATCACAGCGTCGATACGGCTGATTCCGAGCAATCCGATTCCGACGCCGACAACGAGCGCCAGAAACCAGAGAATTATTCTGGACTTTTTCATGTTGAAACGTGTAATTCTCTGTTATAACAAGCGCAGCCTGGAGATGGTTTTCTTTAAAAAGGTTTCATGGCTGAGGCGTATCAATATCAAGATCAAGGGGTGGCCCAGACGTGAACGATACGGATGATTTAAGATAAAGAATAAAAAAATCGGTTTCTCCGTTTAACGGAAAAACCGGTTTTATAGTGCTGTTAAAAATCTTTTTGTGCTGTTAAGCTTGCGGGCTGAAATTATTCAGCAACGGCAGCAGCTTCTTCAACAACAACTGCAGAGTCAGCAACTACTGAGTCACCTTCTACGGGAGCGGCAACTTCAACAGCCTCTTCTACAACTTCTACAGAATCAACTGCCTCAGCAGCTTCAGCGTTCTCAGCCTTGTTGCCGCAAGAGATCATTGAGAGACCTGCGATAACAGCGAAAGACAAAAATAACTTTTTCATTTTCGTTTTCAGATTAAATAATAAAACAATATTTTGTGCTTCAAAAACAGTGCAAAGGTACGACTTATTTTGTTTCCTCCAAACGTTTTTGAGATTTTTTTTGAGTAAAAAGTGCTGTAAAACACATTCTGTTGGGCAAGGGCGATTAAACCTTTTTGTAACGCCTGTGTATATCAGGGGGTTATGTGTGTTGCGCAAGGCCGTGTCGAAGGGGGTGAGTTTTTATAAAATTAACAGCAGGGGTGATTCGTTAAAATTTTGTATCTTTGCATCCGGTTTGGAACAGGAGGGGGCGAAAGAAACGGTTGGCATGTCGCTGATTCTGAGATTAAAATAAGGAATGTGAGTCGGAGTGTCAGAGGCGGTTTCAATCGATGAAACAAGATAGTATTAATCAATAGAAATAATCAAGCAGATGAAAGCATTTGTTTTTCCCGGTCAGGGAGCACAGTTTGTCGGCATGGGCAAGGAGCTCTACGACAACAACGAGGCAGCGAAAGAGCTCTTCGAGAAGGCTAACGAGATTCTTGGCTTCCGCATAACAGACCTTATGTTTGAAGGAACAGAGGATGACCTGAAGCAGACAAAGGTTACACAGCCCGCTGTGTTTCTTCACTCAGTGATTCTTGCAAAGACCCTCGGCGAGGAGTTCGCTCCCGATATGGTTGCCGGTCACTCGCTCGGCGAGCTGTCGGCTCTGACCGCAGCCGGCGCGCTGTCGTTTGAAGACGGTCTGCGTCTGGTGAGCGCCCGCGCTCACGCCATGCAGAAAGCATGTGAGGCCAAACCTTCGACCATGGCCGCCATCATAGCTCTTCCGGACGA
>CAMWTV010000200.1 GCA_947177215.1 uncultured Muribaculaceae bacterium | reverse complement strand
GATGGTGACCTATTATAACATCGCAGCCGCTATACGCGAGGAGATGACAATGCGCGGCTTTACAGAAACGGCCGATTCGCCTTTGCTTGTGAATATCGCTGTGACGACCCAGCGCGAGATCCAGACAGAACCGCTGATGCCTGCCGGAGGATATTTCCCATATAACGGCCCGTATTATCCCTATTACATGTGGCCCCGCTATAATTACGGGCCATACTGGAATCCGGCATATTATGCCAACGCCAAGGTGATAACCGGAATCTATAAAGAGGGGGTGCTTACGATCGATTTTGTAAATATGGAGACCAAGACGCCGCTTTATTCAGCCTCGGTCGCTACCATAATAAACGGAGGCGGCAACGGATATCAGAATCTTGAGGGTATATCTCAGGCTGTGACCACATTGTTCTCTAAATTCCCTGTGCCGCTGTTGCCACAATACAGACAGCATAAGTAGCAGCTGTTTCTTACACAAAAAATGTTCCGCCGGATTTCTGAAGAGGAAGCGGCGGAACTTTTTTATGTGTTCCGGATTTCAGAATGAGCGGTTTTTTAGCTAATTTTGCAACGGTAAGGAGATTAGATCCGCAAGGGGGCGGATGCCATGTCTGCGCGGGCGAATTCAATTACCATCGAGTCTGCAATACGAGACCTTTAGAGTCTGTCGGATTATCAACGATATGGATGCTGTCGCACTTGGGAAAGCGTGGCCTGACCCTGTATCGTAATAATCGCGGGATCGGGAGGTCGCGCTCAAAATGAAAGTAAATTAGAATACCTATTTAACGCCTTGATTATACCAATGAAGAAAATTGCGATTGTGTGTGCCGGGATGATGTGTCTGGCATCGAATGTCGAAATTAAAGCCGACCGTCCGGATGAGGCCTGGATATATCTTTATACAACACCTGCCGACGGGAATCACGACGGACTGCATTGGGCGTGGTCGCCTGACAGCCTGACATGGCTTTCGCCATATCCGGGACAAAAGCTGGTATCGTCGGATTACGGCATATGGGGTGCAGAAAAAAGGATGTTCGCCCCGTCATCGTTCAGAAGCCCTGACGGGATGTGGCATGTGGTATGGGGGGTGAGCGAGACGGACGGAACGTTCGCGCATGCCTCGTCGCCAGACCTTATAAAATGGAAACCTCAGAATTATCCGCAGACGGGAACGCACGGCAACTGCCTTCTGCCCGAAGCGAGATATGACCGGGAGAAGGGGGAATATCTGGTAAGCTGGCTGTCGGTGGAGAATGGTGACACTACGGCTGTGGGTGCGGTGTCAAAAGACCTTATTATGTTTTCGGGAGCCCGACCGGTGCCACGAAACGTGCGCGCCGAAGGGCGAATATCGCTTCCGCAGGTGGCGCCGGGGGCAGTGGGAACAGTGTCGAGAATTACACGTGATGAACTCGATGCCCTTGTCAGAAATGCGGAGTCGGCTGCATATCGTGAGTCGCTTTATAGCGAAAAGGTGTCGGGAGATGCCGAACGTTTCTCTTCGCTCAAACCGCTGAAGGCAACGGTCAAGGTTACCGGCGGCGAGAAGAAGATCTCGGATATGCTGATGGGTATATTTTTCGAGGATATAAGCAGGGCTGCCGACGGCGGTCTTTATGCCGAGCTGGTTCAGAACAGAGATTTTGAATATCGCGAGTCGGACAGGATGTGGCGTGACGCCAACTGGAACGCGCGCAGGGCGTGGAGTGTCAGCGGCGACGGGATTTCGTTTGAAATAGACTCTGTGGCGCCGATACATGAGAACAATGCGCATTATGCGGCAGTAAGATCAGAGGGGAAAGGTGGATGTCTGTCAAACTCAGGTTTCGCCGGAATAGCTGTAAGCAAAGGGAAGAAGTATGATCTGTCGCTGTTTGCGCGCAAAGACAATGGAAAAGGGGGAAAATTCCGTGTCGGCATTGCCGACGACAACGGCAAAATGTTGTGTTCGGTAACGCTTAACGCTCCATCAGGAAAATGGGGCAGGCTGAAAGGGGTGCTTGTGCCGCAGGCCGATGCTTCAAGAGGAACACTTGTGATAGAGCCGCTTCAGGAGGGAACGATAGCGATTGACATGGTGTCGCTGTTTCCCCGCGACACTTTCAAGGGGCGCCGCAACGGTCTGCGTCGCGATCTGGCCGATACAATAGCAGCTCTCAGGCCCCGGTTTGTGCGTTTCCCGGGGGGATGTGTGGCCCATGGCGACGGAATAGGGAATATATATAAGTGGAAGAATACGATAGGGCCGCTTGAAAGCCGTGTGCCCCAACGCAATATATGGGGGTATCACCAGACGGCCGGGCTGGGATATCATGAATATTTTGAGTTTTGCGAGGATCTCGGAGCCGAGCCTCTGCCGGTTGTGGCAGCCGGTGTGCCGTGTCAGAACTCGTCGTGCGGAGGAGCAGGGCAGCAGGGGGGCATTCCGATGAGCGATATGCCTGCCTATGTGCAGGATGTGCTTGACCTTGTAGAGTATGCCAACGGTGATGCCCGCACCACCAGATGGGGAGCAGAGCGCGCGCGCAACGGCCATCCGGCTCCGTTCGGGCTGAAATATCTCGGTGTGGGTAACGAGGATCTGATCTCGGATGTGTTTGAGGAACGTTTTGAGATGATATATAACGCGTTGCGTGAAAAACATCCGGAGATAACGGTGATAGGCACTGTCGGCCCATTCCACTCGGGAAGCGACTATGACGAGGGGTGGGAGTTTGCCTCGCGTCTGGGAGTGCCTATGGTTGATGAGCATTACTATGAGTCGCCGTCGTGGTTTATCTACAACCAGGATTTTTATGACGGGTATGACCGCAATAAGCCTCATGTGTATCTCGGCGAGTATGCCTCGCGCGGGAACGAGTTGTTCAACGCTTTGGCCGAGGCGGCTTATCTCTGTGGTGTGGAGCGTAACGGAGATGTGGTGGAGATGACCTCATATGCGCCTCTGCTGGCGAAAGAGGGGCAGACCAACTGGAATCCAGATATGATTTATTTTACTAATACCGAGGTGCATCCAACGGTTAACTATCGGGTTCAGAGGCTTTTCGGCGAGAATTGCGGCACGTCGGCGCTTCCGTCGCGTCTTGTGGCCGAGGGGAACCAGCCGAAGAAGGTCAGCAGCCGTCTGGCGTCGTCGGTTGTCATGACTCCTGACGGTGATGTTGTGGTGAAGCTGGTGAACATATTGCCGGTGGAGGTCGAGGCCGATCTGACAGAGGCGATTGTTGCGGCCGGTGGCGCAGACCGCCTGATGGCGCCTGAGGTTACAGTGTTAAGCGGTGACCCGGCATCGCGCACCGCTGACCTGAAAACCGTTGAGGCTGAAGGTTTGCTGCCTCAGGCAACGCTTGAGCCATATTCGTTTACGGTAATGAGGTTCAAGAGAAAATGAGAATCAGCCGCAGAGAAATAATCATGCGGCTGATTTCAAGGATTTTCTCAATAAGATGATTATCTTTGCACTGAAAAATCATGTAATAAGTAAGAGCTCAAGTTTGAACACTTACTTCCCTTTTGCAAATTTCAACCAAATCAAACACATTATTTTTAACCATGAAGAAATCCGGAATCATTCTTGCTCTGGCGTTTGCCGCTGTTTCGTTATGCGGTAGGGCACAGGAGAGTTTTTCAGGCTATCAGGTGGCTTCTGAAGGAGCCTGGTGCTGGTTTGCCGACCCGAGGGCAATTCATTATGAGAATGCCGACAACACAATCAATGCCTCTTATCTGGGATATATTGATGTGCATGGCAATATCAAGGCCACTCAGTATGATTTTCTGAACGGCCGTCGCAATGAAGTTCTCGTGAGGTCGTATTTCCAGCCCGACGACCACAATAACCCGACATTTCTTGTGCTTCCCGACGAACGTGTGCTGATAATCTATTCGCGTCACACGGATGAAAGGGCATTCTATTACCGTGTGTCGCGCCGTCCGGGCGACATAACCGAACTTGGCGAGGAGAAATGCCTGACAACGACCGCCAACACCACTTATCCGTCGCCGTTCATACTGAGCGATGACCCCGAGCATTTTTATCTGTGCTGGCGAGGGATAGGGTGGCATCCCACTATCGCGAAGTTCTCTCTGCCCGATGAGAACGATGATGTGACCACCGACTGGGGGCCATATCAGATGGTGCAGTCGACCGGTGCGCGTCCGTATGCGAAATATTACAGTAACGGCAAAGATAAGCTTTATATGACCTATACGACCGGTCATCCTGATAACGAGCAGCCGAACTGGGTGTATTTCAACGTGATAAATATCAATGCCGAAAAGGGTGCCGACGGGAAGGTTACTGCCAATCCGGTGCTTGAAGACATAAAAGGGAACAGGCTTAAGACTATCGCTGACGGAAAGTTCGCGGTGAGCAAAACCGACAGCTACAAAAACAGCTACCCTTACACTGTTGTGGAG
>CAMWTV010000199.1 GCA_947177215.1 uncultured Muribaculaceae bacterium | reverse complement strand
GGAGAGGATTTTCAGCTTGTGTGCGTCTTCGATATCCATCACCTCATAGCAGATATCGTCGGCGGCCTCGACCATGTAGACCAGAGGGTGACGGGCGTAGCTTGAGGCGCCGGGGGTGTCGGAGTTGCATATCAGTCCGAGTTCGGAGGCGATGCGTCGGAACGAATCGCGCTCGGAGGTGAAGAAACCGAATTTATCGCGGTCGCCGGCCAGAGTAGACGAGAAGGGATATTTCACGATGGCCGCCAGCATTGAGTAGGTCATTGCGAATCCGCCCTGGCGGCGGCCGTTGAACTGATGTGTGAGCAGGCGGAAGGCGTTGGCATTACCCTCGAAGTGAACAAGATCGGCCCACTGGTGAGGTGTAAGGCTGTTGCGCAGGTCGGCCCCCGCACCCTCGGAGAAGAAGGTGGAGATGGCCTTCTCGCCCGAGTGGCCGAAGGGTGGATTGCCAAGGTCATGGGCCAGACAGGCCGCGGCCACGATCTCGCCGATCGAGTCGAGGGCTTTTTCGTCGGAAGTGCCTGAATAGCGAGCCTTTAGCGCTGCCGCTATCTCGTTGGCCATAGAGCGCCCCACGCTGGCCACCTCCATGCTGTGTGTAAGGCGGTTATGCACAAAGACACTTCCGGGGAGGGGGAACACCTGGGTTTTGTTCTGCAACCGCCGGAAGGGAGAGGAGAAGACCAGGCGGTCGAAATCGCGCTGAAAATCAGAGCGCGATCCTCCGCGGCGGTCGTGATAGTCTTCCATTCCGAACCGTTTGTCGCTGATGAGGCGGCTCCATGTCATGACGGGTGCGGCCTTACCGGTCGCTGATGCGGTCGCTTTCATAGGTCAGTTGTTATCAGGTGTGTCTGAGCCGGAATCTTCAGGCAGTAGCGTTTCTTCGTCGTATTTCTGGAAAAGGAAGTCGTTGTAGGGGAAGCGCTCCATGTGTATCTCTTTCGCTTTTTCGTAAAGCATTGTCTTGAGCTCGTCGATGTTGGTGCCTTTTTTGGCCGACACAAACACGCAGTTTCCGGGCGAGAGCCGGTTCATCCATGTGGCCTTCAGCTCGTCGAGGGGGATGTTCTCGCGGGTGCGCGGGGTGAGATCGTCGGCATCCTTGGGCACATGGTTATAGGCGTCGATTTTGTTGAACACCATTATCATGGGCTTGTCGGCCGAGCCGCATACCTCGGCAAGGGTCTTGTTCACAACCTCTATCTGCTCTTCAAACTGCGGATGGCTTATGTCGACAACATGCACCAGCAGGTCGGCGTCGCGCACCTCGTCGAGGGTCGACCTGAACGATTCGACAAGGTGTGTGGGCAGCTTGCGGATGAAACCTACGGTATCTGTGAGCAGGAAGGGGAGGTTGTCGATTATGACTTTGCGCACGGTTGTGTCGAGTGTGGCGAAAAGCTTGTTCTCGGCAAACACATCGCTCTTGCTCAGGAGATTCATCAGCGTTGACTTGCCAACGTTGGTGTAGCCCACAAGAGCCACACGGGTGAGTTTGCCGCGGTTTTTGCGCTGGAGGGTTTTCTGGCGGTCGATGTTGCGCAGCTCCTCTTTCAGGAGCGATATGCGCCTGAGGATTATACGCCGGTCGGTCTCGATCTGTGTCTCACCGGGGCCGCGCATGCCGATACCTCCGCGCTGACGCTCGAGGTGAGTCCACATGCGGGTAAGCCGGGGCAGCAGATACTGATACTGGGCGAGTTCAACCTGTGTTTTCGCCGTGGCTGTCTGAGCGCGCTTGGCAAAGATGTCGAGAATGAGACTCGAACGGTCGAGGATTTTCACCTGAAGCTCTTTTTCGATGTTGGCGATCTGTTTGGTCGACAGATCGTCGTCGAAAATAACCATGCCAATGTCGTTTTTCTCGACATATTCACGAATCTCGGCCAGCTTGCCCTGCCCCACGAATGTGCGCGAGTTGGGGTTCTCGACTTTCTGTGTGAACCGCTTCACCACCGTGGCACCGGCGGTGTCGGCCAGAAACTCAAGCTCATCGAGATATTCGGCAACCTTCGCCTCGTTCTGCCGCTGGGTTATAAGGCCTACGAGCACGGTGCGTTCGGTTGTTTCTTTACTTATTACTAAATCTTTCATCGGTTGTCGGTAATGGTCGGGGAGACAATCCCGTAAAAAGGAGTCCCCGTCTATATAACAAAATAGAAAATACAAAGATAGGTAATTCGATGAAATTAAGTTCATTATTTTTAATGAATATTATGACCGGCTTTAACTCTCTGTGGAGCAACTTTGTGGCTGCGGGAAATGTTTTTCTGTAAAATACTCACCTCAAAATCAGATTCATTATGAACTACAACGATGATTTCAAAAGGCTGGAGGGGCATCCGGAGATGAAGGAGATTCCGGAAAGTTTTGATAGTTACACGCCGGCTGTAGCCACGGGCCGCCGTCATCGTAAGCCGCGCAAAGCCGGAGCGGCTGCCGTTCATGGCGGATGCAACGGCGGAAGCATCCTTGCCATTCTGGGTGCGGTTGCGATTGCGGGTGTGGCGTTTTTCCTGTCGGACTCGCATTTCCGTAACGACGGTCAGGTCAATTACGGCAGTGTGTCGCAGAAAACGCCAAGAGCATATCAGGCGGTTGAGATTATCGAGATAAGCGATGAGGCGCTGGCTCAGAATGTGGATCAGCCACAGGCCGGAGCGGCCACAGTTGCCGAGACCGATGCCGCAGCAGTATCTGACGGAGGCTCCACAACCGTTGCCGAGGTTGAAACCGCTGTTGCCGACAGTGCTCCCGACGCGGTTTATCTGTTTGCGCTCGACGGATCGGCCATTGCCGAGAACGCAGAGCTTAACGCCGTGGCCAAGGAGGCAGTGGCTACCGATTCAGATGTGGCGATAACAGCCTATACCGACGAATCGGGTTCGGCTGACTACAATCTTGAACTGAGCGACCGGCGCGCCGACGCCATAGCCGACTATCTGGTGGCACACGGTGTGCCGCGCAACCATATCTCGGCTGAAGGATGCGGCGAGACACACGCCTTCCCTACCCCGGCGCTTGACCGCCGCGCCGAGGTGAGACTGGTTTCATGAACGCCGGAAACATCGGGCGTCGACGCCGCGCAACTATGTAACCACATTGTTGCGCGATGACGGAAACCGACCGGTTCAACTCTATAAATTTCCCTGTGGTTGTGAAGATTGCAGGGAAATTATTTTGTAAAGTTGAAACTTGTCTGTAACTTTGTTGTCAGGAAATAAGGCTATGAGAACAGACGCGGAAGCCCAGCGGCTTTCTGCGGCATCTTTATTATTTATGGAGAGAGGAAACAGACCTGACACCAAGATTACAGACCGAAGGGATTCACTTGTAATCATACCGATGTATAACGAGAAGGAAAACGCTGCGGCCATTATCGACGCGGTGTTGGGTCAGCCACATCCGTTTGATGTGCTTGTTATCGACGACAATTCGCCCGACGGCACAGCAGCCATTGTCAGAGAGCAGGCAGAAAAACATCCCGGACGGGTGCATCTCATAAGCCGCAGCGGGAAACTCGGCCTCGGCACTGCCTATATAACCGGATTCAAATGGGCCCTGGAACAGGGTTATGACTATGTGTTCGAGATGGACGCGGATTTCTCGCATAACCCCGACGACCTCATGAAGCTTTATGCCGCCTGCGCCGAGCAGGGAGCCGATGTAGCTGTGGGCTCGCGCTATGTGACAGGGGTCAACGTTGTCAACTGGCCCATGGGCAGGGTGCTTATGTCTTATTTCGCATCGAAATATGTCAGACTGGTCACAGGAATGGGCATAGCCGACACTACCGCCGGATTCGCCTGCTACCGCAGCCGTGTGCTACGCACCATGGAGCTTGACAAAATCAGGTTCAAAGGCTATGCGTTCCAGATCGAAATGAAATTCACCGCCCTTCAGTGCGGATTCAAGGTTGTGGAAGTGCCCATAATCTTTGTAAACCGTGTGCTCGGCACAAGCAAGATGTCGTCGGGCATCTTCGGCGAGGCCCTTTTCGGCGTGATAAAACTGAAGGTCGGATCGTGGGTGAGAAAATATCCCAGATGTCAAACCGATTAAAGCTACAGGCCATGAAACCCAAAGTTCTTAACAACGGATTGATATTCAGCAACGGATTCCGTTTTGTAGGCAGTGTGGTGGTTGACGGCGGACGCATAGAGCGCATCGACACCACACGCACAGCACCCGGCGACATCTCCGACGAGGAATATGACATTATCGACTGCCAGGGTAAGATGATCCTGCCCGGCGCTATCGACGAACATGTGCATTTCCGCGACCCGGGCATGACCGAGAAAGGAGACATCGCATCAGAAAGCCGCGCAGCAGTGGCAGGACTGTCTGTTATACACATGTCCGAGCGCAGGAGACGTAGAGGAATGTGGTATGCCGGCTTCGTGGTGAAAAAAGAAAGGGGGGGGGGGGGGGGGGGG
>CAMWTV010000198.1 GCA_947177215.1 uncultured Muribaculaceae bacterium | reverse complement strand
TTAAGGCGGCCGCGAAAATGTAAATAAAAAATCTTAAAAAGTGAACTATTTTTTTAGTCAAACGGGGGGGGGTAATTATCCCACTGTCATCCAGCGCGTTGCAGCAATGTAAAAAAAATCACAACTCATTCTCCGCGTTCCTCTCCAGCGGCAGGTCGATGGCAAATGTGGTGCCGGCGCCCGGTTCCGACCGGCTCACATAGATATGTCCCAGGTGATACTGCTCAATGATACGTTTGGCCAGAGTCAGCCCCAGTCCCCATCCTCGTTTCTTCGTTGTATATCCGGGATTGAAAACCGTTTTCTGGTTTTTGCGCGGTATCCCCTTGCCGGTATCCGTAACCGACACATGGGCCTCGTTGCCACGGGCCATGGTCACTATGGTTATCGAGCCTGAGCCCTCCATGGCGTCGACCGCATTCTTTATCAGGTTCTCCATCACCCACTCAAACAGCGGAGCGCTCATCCTGACCGGAAGCGGACGGTCGGAGAGATCGACGGTCAGACTTATGCGCGACGAGATACGGGTTGACATATACGATGCCGCACGGCCTGCCACCTCGTTGAGGTCTTCAACCTCCATCTGTGGCCGTGAACCGATTTTCGAGAAACGCGACGCTATGGTCGACAGGCGGTTCACATCCTTGTCCATCTCTTTCACAACCTCCTCGTCAACACCCATCGACTGCAGTAGCTCCATCCATGCCATCAGCGACGATATCGGAGTGCCGAGCTGATGTGCCGTCTCCTTCGACAGGCCCACCCACACCTTGTTCTGCTCCGCCCTTTTGGTCGAACTCACGGCATAGTAGACCACCACGATAAACGTCAGCATCACAAACAGCTGTATGTAAGGATAATAACTCAACCGCCGCAACAGCTTCGAGTCATCATAATAAAGGTGTTGCAGATTGTCGGGCGATATGATTATGTGAATCACATTCGCCCTGTTGCGCAGCGAGGTCACCTTCTGGCGCAAAAACCGCTCGTTGGCCTCCGATATGTCATAGGGCGAAAGCGAATCTACCGGCTCCGGAAGGTCGAAATTCCTGTGCAGCAAGATGTTCCCCTCATCGTCGGTCAGCAGCACAGGAATAGTGTGGTTACGCTCGATTATGCTGAACAGAAAATCGATGTTTCCCGCATCGGCCCCGTCATCGTCGCGCCCTATGTCGGCTATCTGTTTCGTGGCGTCGGCCCATATCTGCATGCGTTCGCGCTCCTGCACAGCCAGGTCATTCACCAGATTGTTCGACACATAAAGAAAAAACGCCACCAGGGCCACCGAAATGACCATGAAAGCCGCCACGCCAAACCGTCTCACTTCATATATGTTCATGACTGACCCCGTGTTATAGTCCTGACGTAGATACTCCTTCACATTCGGCGATATAGCGCGCTACAGCATCCTCATAGTTGGCGCCGATAACAACATCGGCCTCGGCCTTGACCTCCGGAAGCGCGTTGTCTACGGCCACCGCCACATCTGCCACCTTCATCATCGGAATGTCGTTAAGATTGTCGCCGAACACCACCGTCCGCTCGGCGCCGGCCATTGCGGCCACCTCCTTGACAGCCTTGGCCTTCGACACTCCGGGGGCATAAAGGTCGATAAGACCTGTATCGGGAATCATTATATCTGGATACCATGCCGCCGCACAACGGGTCAGCCCCTCAAGCTCGCGGGCAGTCTTTTCCACAAGCCCTACAGGCCCTATGGCGAAAAACAGCACTACCCTGTCCCACCGCGAAGGCTCCTGATCGAGATGAAACCGTTTCAGCAACAGATGGCGCCGCTCCTGATAGAAACTGTTTTCGCGCGATGTCATCTTCGACGGATGATACACATTCAGAAAACCGTTGTCGCCCAGGCAATACACAAACGGGCGAAGCTCCTCACGCACAAAAACCTCATGGATGGCCTCGGCATCGGCACCCTCTATCAGGCGGCACGACTCAAACACCTGGTCGGCGCGGTTCCATAATCCCGCGCCTGTCATGACTATCGCCGGCAGAGGCTTGCCGCACTGCGGCCCGGAGGCAAATACACTCTGCCTCACTCCGCTAAGAAGCGGCTGCACAGTGGCCGGAGTGCGCGCCGTGGCGGGGGTGAACATAACTCCCCGACGCACCAGTTCGTTAAGAATAGCTGCCGTCCGCACGCTCACCTTGCTGTCGCTGCCCAGCAGAGTGCCGTCAAGATCGCTCACATATAGGGTTCTGCTTGTCATTCCTTTCCGATATTTTATTCCAGAAACTGTTTGAAACCTACAAAACTACTCAAAATCTCCCTACTGCACAACTCCATTCCCCCTTCCGCCCCTGTTAATTTAACCAAATATTAAAAAATTGGGTGAACCACAAGGAGGCCAATCTGATTTTTATTAGTAGCTTTGTAACTTTAAATATAAACGCACCGTCACCATCGGCTATGCCGGAACTTCCATGCAGGGGGCAACACCCCGTCCGGCAATGGCATTTACATAAAGGTGCGCACTTTACAGCTACTTTTTTATGACATTTGAAGAATTAGGCGTTAACGAACCGTTGCGCCACGCGATTGAAGAACTTGGTTTTATCAGCCCTATGCCTGTGCAGGAGAAGGTCATACCTCATCTGCTGGGCGAAGACGGCGATGTGGTGGCCCTGGCCCAGACAGGCACAGGAAAGACCGCCGCATTCGGGCTGCCTGTGCTCCAGCGCATCGACGTGGCCGACAATGTGCCCCAGGCACTCATCCTTTCGCCTACACGCGAGCTTTGTCTGCAGATCGCTTCCGATCTCGCCGACTTCTCGAAATACATCCCCGATCTGAAAGTGCTCCCCGTCTATGGCGGCTCGAGCATCGAGAGCCAGATCCGCTCCCTGCGTCAGGGCGTACAGATCATCGTTGCCACCCCCGGACGTCTCATCGACCTCATTAACCGTGGCGTGGTCAAACTTCAGAACGTACACACTGTAATCCTCGACGAAGCCGACGAAATGCTCAACATGGGCTTCCTCGACTCGATCAACGCCATTCTCGAGCATGTGCCCGACAACCGCAAGATGCTGATGTTCTCGGCCACAATGCCCCCTGAGATAGGCCGCATCGCAGCCCGGTTCATGCACAACCCTGTCGAATTCGTGGTCGGCACACGCAACGAGGCGGCCGCCAACGTGCGCCACATCTACTACATGGTCAACGCCCGCGACAAATATCTGGCGTTAAAACGTGTAGCCGACAATTCACCCAACATCTACGCCATTGTCTTCTGCCGCACACGCCGCGAGACTCAGGAAGTGGCCGACAATCTGATCCACGACGGATATAACGCCGACGCCCTTCACGGCGACCTCTCGCAGCAGCAGCGCGACATAGTGATGAAAAAATTCCGCGACAGAGTCATCACAATCCTCGTGGCTACCGACGTGGCCGCCCGCGGACTCGATGTCGACGACCTCACACACGTAATCAACTACGGACTCCCCGACGAAGCCGCCGTCTACACCCACCGCTCGGGCCGCACAGGCCGTGCCGGCAAAACCGGAGTGTCAGTCGCCATTATCCACTCGCGCGAGAAAGGCAAGCTGCGCGACATCGAACGCATTATCGGAAAGACATTCGAGCGCAAGGAGGTGCCGACACCCGAACACATAATCGAGAAACAGCTCTTCTCGCTTGCCGACAGAATAGAACGCGTCGAAGTCGACGACACCGAAATGGGCAAATACCTGCCCGGAGTAATGAAAAAACTGGGCTGGCTTACGTCTGAAGACCTCATAAAACGTGTGCTCTCGCTCGAATTCAGGCGCCTTCTCGAATACTACAAAGACGCGCCGAAAATCGACTTCATCGACGAAAAACCGCGCAAGGAGAAAAAAGACCGCAAGGAGAAAAGCGGCAAAAACGACAGCGACACCGACAAAGACCGCCGCACCGCATCGAAAGGGATGGAGCGCATCTACATAAACGTCGGCAAACGCGACGGCTTCTATGCCGGCAACCTCATCGAGATGCTCAACGCCTTTGTCGGAGGCAAGCGCGTCGACGTGGGCCGCATTGACCTGATGCCCTCCTACTCGCTTTTCGACGTAAAGAAATCCGACGCCCGCCGCGTTGTCGCCTCTCTGAAAGGATCCGACTTCATGGGAAAACGCGTTTACAGCGAAATCGCCGACCAGAACAAAGACTACGCCAAAGCATCGCAACGGCGCTCAAAAGCCAAAGACCAGGCCGAAAACACCGACCCCTACGATGCCTTCGAAATCTTCAAAAAGAAATCGAGAAAACGCAAATAAGCCCTCATCTCAACTCTCATCCCAATGAAACTTAAGCACTTGGTCGCCATAACGGTTTTTATGACCGCCGCCATCTGCGGCCGGGCACAGACCTCGGCCGCATTGCAGCCCATAACCTTCAACCCGCAGCCTCAGGCCACCGCCTCAGCCGAGGCTGCGGCCCAAGCGCCGCTCCCGGCCGCACGGGCCTTCACCGCGGCCCCGG
>CAMWTV010000197.1 GCA_947177215.1 uncultured Muribaculaceae bacterium | reverse complement strand
GGGTGTGGTTCTGACAAACAGCGATGCCGCCCACATAAGCACACATCCCCCCATCAGCCGGAACACTGGTACATCCATGGCCGGCATCCAACGCGGTATAAGCATCTTGACAACCGGAATGTTGATGCCGAAAAACAATGTCGCCACAAAAATCATCAGGTTACCCTTCAGAAGGTCGCCTGCCGCTCTGCTGTTTTGCTTTATCTGATCCATAATCACAAAACAACCTCCTGATCTCTTTGGTTTCCCGCAATTATCGGCATTTCCCCAATGTGGCTCTCGATCGTGAGGCAGCACAAAAAACAGAGGCGGGCCTTTTGTTGGTCAAGGCTCGCCTCTGTTTTGTCAGTCTTATTCAGACTGCGGTTATTTCACCGCAACTTTCACTCCGTTTACAATGTAGATGCCGGCCGGCAGAGAGTTGAGCTCTTCAACCGATTCAGCGGTTGCCACATGCACTCCGCTGATGTTGTAGACCTCCATGCGGCCGTTCTGATCAGCGGCAACGTTTTCGAGCGATCCTGTGCCGATGGTGTAGGTCAGAACAATCGGAGATGTGATGTTGTCGCCGCCCACATTCAGATAATTGGCGTCGATTGTTATCACATATGTGCCTTCGGCTGTATAGGTTTGGGGCAGATTGATCACCAGACGGTCGAAGGGCACATCCCAGTTGCTGGGATCGTCGCTGGTTGTGTCGGCGTCTGTTATCTCAATCGCTTCACCACCGTCTATAACAAGGGTGATTTTCGCATCCGGATCCCAGTTGCGCATCACATCTGTGTCGACATCAAACAGTACAGTGATTTTTTCAAGGCTCGATACCTGGCCCTCTGCGGGGTCGGTGGTGTAGGCAGGAACCTCGCCGCTTCCGTTGTCAGCCACAAAGAAGTCTGAAACCTTCTCCATTGAAGTCCACTGGCTCGTCTCGGTACCGAGAATAAAGACGCCTTCGGGGAAATAGATCCTGTATCCGCCAGCTTCGGTAACCTCCTGGTTCAGGGTGAGTGTCAGAGTAGTGTTCAGAGCGTAGGGATCATTCTGGTTCTCGACAAGGGTAACATTGTCTACATGTGCCACAGTGCCGCCGAATCTGTCCATCACAACAATCTGCTCCACGGGAACATTGTATGACGGCATGATGCCGACCTCGGCATAGACTGTTATTTCAGAGAGCGATTCAACCTCTTCGTTATCGGCCGGAGTAACGGCGAAGTCACGATAGGTGTTGGCTGTCTCGAAGTTGAAGAGCAGGAACGATGTTTCGTCGGGATATTCCTCGTCGGGATTCACAATCAGACGTCCGTCCATGTCATAGGCCTTTATCGAGAACATGAACGACGATGACAGGGTAGCCATATAGCTTGCAGGCGCTTTCAGAGTCCAGCGGCTGCTGTAGGCGAGCTGGCTGTCTTCGAGATATTCCGGATCGGTAGCGGTCAGCTCGTCGAATGGCATCGACATGCCTGACCCGAGCAGAATCTGGGCATCGCTGTCTTTGATGTTCACCATACCGTCGAACAGAAGCACGAACTCGGTGTCGGTAGGCTGCAGCAGTGTGCCCTCGGCAGGTGTGATTTCTGAAAGCTGCACATCACTGGCCTGGAAAGGTTCTGACAGGCCATACCATGACATTGAGGCTGTTCCTATCGCCGGTTCTCCCTGCTGTTTTGCTGCTTCGGTTTCCCAGGCGGTGAACACAACACTGTATTCATGTCCGCGGATCATCTTGTAGCTGCCATATACCGTTGAAGTGTATGCGCCATATTCGTCGCGCACAAGCCATGAATATGATTTCAGAATAGCCTGCTGCGGATTTACCGGATTGAGATCGATGATCTCATATTCCATATACATTTCCGGATAGCGGTCAGAATAGTTTGTCTCTACCGTGATTTCAGTTCCGTCGGCAAGCACTTCGAATTCAGCGCCTTCGGCCGGATTGCTCCAGGTTATCACAAATGTGTCATACAACGCTTTCACATCCTTGCTATGGTCAATGCCGTCTTTCGACACCAGATCGGCAAGCGTCACTGTGATGTTGCTCTTACCTTTCACTTCGGCAGGGATAGCCACCGTGTAGGTGCCTTCATTATCGTTTTCAGGCACATATGAGCACGCTTCCAGAGCCACTGTCGTGGTTTTCATCTCATTTCCGTCTGCATAGTCGAAACGGAATCCCGAGAACTCGATAGCGCTGAGTCCGCTGATCCACACTGTAAGGTTATCTACGCCGGCCAGCGATTCGCCGTTGGCGGGAGTGAATGCACCCAGCACCTCGACTCTCTGGAGCTCCTGATAGGGCAGCGAGAATGCGAACGATCCGATCATGCCGGCATACATCGACTCGACATAATTTCCTTCAGCGTCTTTAATCTGATAAAGCTGCACGTTAATAGCCTCGGGTGTAATTCCGGTGGTAAGCATGTCGGCTGTGCGGCGGGATTTGCCGGTAAGATCTACCGTTGCGGTAGCGCCGCTGACAGTAACAGGCAGTGTCTCGAAATAATATTCGCCGGTTTCACCTTCCACATTGCCTGTAGAGATGTTGGCGTATGCCCCTTCCTGCTGCAGATCGCGGTCGAATGTCAGAGTGAGCATCCCTTCGGGGTCGCCCGGAACATAATACGACTTGAACGTTGCCGGAACATTCTGTGCGGTCAGCTGAGTGGCCTTTCCTGCAGAGATGTAGTTAACGGTCACTATGCCGTCGCCGTTGTAGAGCTTTCCATCGGTGATCGCCTTTACATCGGTCAGTTTCAGTGTCAGCTGATCACCCTTTTTCAGAGTCCCGTTGTTGAGCCACGCTTTTACGCGGGCCGAAATATCGGTCTGAACTGTGTTGCCGCTTGCGGCCGGCGTGACTTTGGCCGATGTGTTGCCGGTCGAGAGCGTTGCTCCGCCAACCGTAACCGGCGAGTTGAACACGATTACACACGAACCGTCGCCCGATGAAGAGTAAGTGCTCCCTTCGGCTGGCGACACCGACTGGATCTCAAGTTCAGTTTCCATCGACAGACGGAACTTGCCCCCCATAGAGAATCCGAGATTGAGGTAATAGGTCGTATTGGCTGTGGCAGTGAATGTATATCCCTGTCCGAGCGATGTGTATCCGTGGAATGTGGTCTGAATGTCAGATGTGTGGGCCGCGTCGGCATAGACATTCATGCGCTCGCCTTCCATCAGCACCGTGCCGTCTTTGGGTGCCGTGAAGGTTGCCGATACTTCCTTATATGCCGGCAGGGTGTAGGTCTCACCGAGTTCAAGTGCTCCCAGATCCTCTGCTGCGGCTGTGTGGGCCGATATGCCGGCTGCGATAGTCATGGCCGTAATAGCCAGCGTTTTCGTCAGCCTGGAAATGCAAGTTGTGAAAAGTTTTCTCATTGCCTTTATTGTTTGTGAATAATTGTTGATTGTAATGAGGTGTTGCATGTCGCTTTCACGTCCATGCAACACCTCGCTATGGAGTTGTCAGGCAAGTTTGCCCGGAAGGTTGTTATCGGATAATGGTCTTGGTTACCGATATTCCTGCGGCAGAGCTGACGCGAACTATCGCCACGCCGTTTACTCCGGCTGCATCAACCTCCACGAGGTCTGTGCCTGAAGCAGATCCGACAAGATTGCCTGCGAGATTGTAGACTTCAGCTGTCAGGTCGCCCTCTGCGCTTACAATCACCTTATGGCCGGCTGTCATTACTTTGGCTGCCTGTTTGTTGGCTGTAACCGATTCTATGCCCGAACGGCCTGTCAGAGAAACCTGGTCGGCGTTGATAACCTTGTTCGAGTTTCCGTCGATCATCATCACTATGATGTGGCAGTTGTCGGGCACATTGACTGTGGTCGGCAAGGTGCCGGTGATGGTGGTTGTGTAGTCCTTGCCGCTTTCGATTGCCTGCGGAATCAGACCGCCGGTGCCGTTGAAGGTCTGGCCGTAATAGGCGCGGGCCACATGCTGTGCGTAATAGGGATAAACCGTCGACGAACCATATTTTCCGCCCTGGCCCCATTCGCCCAGCAGCGGGTTGTCGTCAGCGTGGTTGTTGTTGACCTGATAGGTCAGCACATCGTCCTCGGTAACCACGGTCATCAGGTTGATGTTCTGTCCGGTCAGGCTTATGGCGCTCTTGACTGTGCAGTCGAGCGAGAACTCGCGGGTGTCGTCGTTGAAGGTCGATGCTATGGTAATCTGAGCGTCGGCCTGCTTCTCGAATTCGCGCTGTGCCATGTCGAGCCATGAAAGATCGTCGAGATTATTGCCCGTTGCTCCGGTTGAGAACGTCCACTTGTTGTCGACAACAAGCATCGGCGAGGTCGTTCCGGTGCGGTTCACTGTTCCTGAGGGCGCGCCTACAAGGCCAAGGAAGTTGGCATGGGCATGGAGACCTGTGCCGAGTTCGTCGCCCGTGTAGCAGTGGAGTGCGATAGGAATGAACTTGTCGCCATAAATGCGGTGCAGGTTGTCGATGGCCACAATGCCGCGCGGACAGTTGGGGCA
>CAMWTV010000196.1 GCA_947177215.1 uncultured Muribaculaceae bacterium | reverse complement strand
CCCCCCCCTCCCCGCCGCCGCCCCGGCCCCCCACCCTGCCGCGGCGGCCCCCGCCCAGCCCCCCCCCCCCCGCCCGACCCCGGGCCAGGGGGCGTTACCTGCGGCTGTTGCGCCTGAGGTTACATAAGTGGCATAGTTGCCGGGGAGCGAGGCCGGAGCCTTGCCGGTGCCGTCGAGCCACCATCCGCGGCGCACGTCAGACGCTTCGATCGTGCCGTAGAGGAGCGCGTTGATGCGGCGGTAAACGCCTGCCGCGGCATAACCGTTGGTCTGCCAGCCGGTGAGATGCGATGCCCAGTTTACAACACCACGGTATTCGCTCTGGCTCTCATCGGCATACATGCCCCACATGAAGCTCTTGTCGTTCAGGTTGGTAAATGCCGGAACCGAAACATCCGCACGGCTGTAAGGCTCCATATTGTTGTCTCTTGCCAGTTCGATGGCCTTCGCCGCGTCGGCTGCAGCCGCGGCATATTCGCAACGGAACAGGTTGGCGCGGGCACGCAGGCCGTAGGCCACCATGGCGTCGGCATAGGTCTTGACGATATTGGCGCTTTCCGACATTGTTTCGCGGGTTACACCGTCGGGATATTCTTCAGAAGGCTGTGCGGCCTCTTCAAACAGCCGTATGGCTTCGGTGAGGTCGCTGTTGATCTGATCGTAAACCTCGCCAACAGTTGAACGGGCACACCCTTCGGTGGCGGTTTCGGTCATGTTGGTGTCAAGAATCAGAGGCACGCAGAGCGCATTGGGATTCTTGGCATAGGTGAACTGATACATCTGTGCCAGGTTGAAGTAGGCGAATGCGCGGAATGCCAGACCGTTGGCGCGGAAATATTTCAGTTCAGGGTTGTCGGATTCGGGAACCGCACCCACAACCATGTTTGCCGAACGGATGATGTTATACGAGTAGTTCCAGTAGTAGAGGTTATCGTAATAGCGTCCGCCGAAGTCTGAGAATTCCATTGCAGCTGTGTAGTGCTGGTAGTTGCTCAGATCAGAGGGCATGTCCTGACCGCGCATGTCGAGCATGAGCAACATCGACGACCATCCATAGTCCTGGTGAGTCTCATATTCGGTCATATAGCTGTTCACCTGGGCGGGAAGAGAGTTGACCGCAGCGGCTGCCAGGCCGGGGTTGAGCTTGACATTCTCCTCTTTCTGGCTCTCGGTGGCCACAGCGCCCATTGGCATCTGGTCGAGGTCGTTACAGGCGGCAAGAAGCGCCCCTGCGGCAACGAGCGAAAGATATATTTTTGTTTTCATTGTTCTTTAAATTCCGTTTGTTAGTCAGACACGATTAGAATTGCACACGCAGACCGCCCGAAATGTTGCGGAGAGCAGAATACTGTCCGGCAGAGGTGGCTCCGAAGCCGATACGGGGGTCAAGGCCTTTACGCTTGGTCCAGAGAGCAACGTTGTCGGCTGCGCCGTAAACGCGAACCTGTTCCAGACCGATCTTCTTTGTCCACTTCGTGGGGAGGGTGTAGCCCACAGTCACGTTGTTGAGCGCAAGATAGTTGGAGTTTACCAGCAGGAAGGTTGTGCTCTGAGCGCCGAGGTCGTAGGTGCGCTGTGAGTCGAGTTTGGGATATTTGGCGTCACGGTTCTCGGGTGTCCATGAGTCGAGCTGGTCAACATGCCAGTTTGTACCGATGTTCTGAAGGTCGCCGGCATACATCAGTTTGCCATAGCCTTCGTCATACATCTTACCGCCTACCTGGAAGCCGAACTGCACCGACAGGTCTACGCCATAGGCCTGGAAGGTTGTTCCGAAACCGCCGTAGAAGGTGGGCAGACAGTTGCCGGTCTCCTTAAGGTTGGTATCGGCTGCCACGTCGTAGCTTGAGGTCTTGTATTCAACGCCATTCTCGTCTTTTGCCCAGAAGAGGGGTTCACCGTTGTTGTAGTCGACACCGGCATATTCAACCATGTAGTAGTTGTAGAGCGAGCTTCCCTCTTTGAGGATTCGGATGCCGTTGATGAGCTGTCCGCCCAGATCGGGGTGAAGCTTCAGGATCTTGTTTTTCAGCCATGTGCCGTTTACGTTAACTTCCCAGCTGATGTTCTTGAGGTCGAGCGGTCGGAAGTTCAACTCGAATTCAAGACCTGAGTTGCGCATCAAGCCTACGTTCATCGGAATTGATGTGAAACCGTTTGACGGAGCCACAGGCTTGTTGTAGAGCATGTCGGATGTCTGGCGCAGGAAGTATTCCACTGTACCGCTGATGCGGCTCTGGAAGAAGCTGAAATCAACGCCGACGTTCCATGCGTTTGAGGTTTCCCATGTCAGATCGGGGTTACCTTTCTGTGCGAGGTTTCCGTCAGACCATGCGTCAGAACCTTCGATAGTGTAGATGTCCTGATAGTAGGGTGCTGTGAGGCCGAGGTTGTCGTTACCCTGCTGACCGTATGAACCTTTTACTTTGAGAAGGTCGATCCAGGTCTGGTCTTTCAGGAATGCTTCCTTGGCGGCGTCCCATGCCAGAGACAGTGAGAAGAAGTTACCCCAGCGGTGGTCGGGAGCGAAGTTCGACGATGCGTCGCGGCGAAAAGAAACGCTTGCGAAGTAGCGGCTGTCGAAGTCGTAGTTGACACGGCCGAAGATGCCTCGTGTGGCATAGCCGGTAGATGAGCCTGAACCTGTGCGGTTCTGGTTGTTGAGGGTGTTGGAAACCGCCCAGCTGTTGGGGTCGTAGAGGTTGTATCCGAGAGCGCTGATAATCTCGCGGTTCTGCTCATAGCTTTCATAACCCACCATATAGTCGGTGTGGTGAACATCGCCGAAGGTCTTGCGGTAGTTGGCGAGAACCTGGATGTTCAGGCCGCGCAGACGGCTCAGATACTGAGAGGCGGCACCGCCGAGTTCTGTCATAGAACCGTAGAAACGGTTGAGGATAGTGTGGTTGCGGGTGTTGTCGAGGAAGTAGCCGATCGTACCGGTGATGTTGAGGTTCTCGATGGGGTTGATGGTGGCATACCATTTGGCATCGAGCACGTCCATCAGCAGTTCGTTGGTGTCATAGGCGAAGTTGCCGGCAGGGTTCGAGTTCATCATGAAGTTACGGATCGCACCGTGGGTGTATTTACCGTCGCCATAGTCAAAGACAGGCTTGCCAGTGGCTGCGTCATATGATTTTGAACCATCGGCGTTACGCACATAGAAGGGATAGATGGGCGCGATGTTGTCGGCGATCATGAAGGCGTTGCCCGATGAGGCGGCGTCTTCGGCGGTCTGGCCTGAAGGCGATTCCATCTTTACATGGTTGTAGGCGATAGAAGATCCGAGCTTCAGCCATTTCTTTGCCTGATATTCAACGCCGATACGCGACGACAGACGGTTGTAGGCAGATCCTTCGATGATACCTTCGTCGCCGAGATAACCTACGCTGCCATAGAAGTTGAATTTTTCGCTACCGCCTGAAACCGAGAGGTTGTATTCCTGACGGAGGCCGCTGCGGAAAGTCTCTTTCTTCCAGTCATCGGGAGTGAAATAGTTGTGGGCGGTGGCGTAACCGAGCTTCGCGTTGGGGTTGAGCTTGCCGTTTGTACCGATGAGCATCTGTCCGGCGGGCACGTCGTAAATCTGGTAGCCCTGGCCGAATGCTGTCTGCATGGCGCTGTTGGCAGCCAGATGGGCGCGCGCCGCGTCATAGCCGTTATGATACATATAACCGTTGCGCAGAGCGTTATAAGCCATTTCATAATACATTGCCGGATCAGTGATCACGTCATATCCGTTCACCATGCGTGAGTTTGAACCCCAGCGGGCATCGAATGTGATGCGGGCGTCACCTTCTTTACCTTTCTTGGTGGTGATAAGGATTACACCGTTGGCACCGCGGGCACCGTAAAGGGCTGCGGCTGCGGCATCCTTGAGCACTGTCATCGACTCGATGTCCATGGTGTTGAGGGTGGCGATGTCGCCGTCGAAGGGCATGCCGTCAACAACATAGAGGGGATCTGATGATCCGTTGATTGAACCGATACCACGGATTCTCACTGTGGGGCCTGAACCAGGCTGTCCGTCGGCCGAAAGAACCTGAACACCGGCCATGGTTCCTGAAAGGGCGCTTACAGCGTCGGTAACCATGCGGCCTTCGATGTCATCGGCTTTAATGACAGATGCAGAACCGGTATATGCCGATTTCTTCGCCGTACCGTAGGCAACTACGATAACCTCGTCAAGGTCGGTCGTGTTGTTCGACAGCACAACATGCATGCCGTTTTTAGCTTCGAGAGTCTGTGAGTGCATACCCACGAACGAGAAGGTGAGTTTGGTCACATTCGCAGGAAGGTTGATGGTAAAATTACCGTCAATGTCGGTGGCGGTTCCCTGTCCACCGCCAACTGGCATTACTGTCACGCCGGGCAAAGGCTCGTTGTCTTCACCGGAAATGACTGTTCCCGAAATGGAACGTGTCTGCGCCAGCGCGCAAACCACTGCCATCAGAACAGCCGTCAGTAATAGAAACAGCTTTTTCATACACTATAATTAATTAAA
>CAMWTV010000195.1 GCA_947177215.1 uncultured Muribaculaceae bacterium | reverse complement strand
TTCATGTTTTGATTCTGTCTCCTGAAACTCCCGCTCCGTCATTTCATTACCGTCAGACGCGTGTTTCTCGCCCTATCCGTGTTATTCTCCGTTTAATGATTTTTCCTATGCCACGGCTCAGGTTTCCATGCCCGACATGGCTCGCCATGAAAGTGCGCTGAATTCTATGGACGCCGTGCCTTTCGATCCGTATCTCGGGAAAGACGCCTCCACCCCGTCGCTGCCAGAAATGGGATCTACGGAATCGGCCGGATTCCTTCAGTTGCGAAACCGATATCTGATTCTGCCGTCTCACACAGGTCTGCTTGTCATTGACCGTCACAGAGCTCATCTGAAAGTGCTTTATGAGGAATATCTCCGGTCAGAACTTAACCCTGAAACCCAGCAGGTGCTGTTTCCCGAAACCCTGACACTCTCACCATCGCTCAATGTGGTGCTTGAAAATATGCTCGACACCGTGACACGGTTCGGGTTCAGCCTGTCATATCTTGGCGACAATGTGTGGGCTATCAACGGTGTGCCATCCTCGCTCGGCAAACTGAACCCGGTGGAGATTCTCGGCAGCATGGTCGAGAATGTGGCTGAGTCCGCATTGCTCCCTGAGGCAGATCTGCGTCACCGCCTTGCGCTTTCAATGGCCTATGCCACTGCAGTGACACCTTCGCGCACTCTCTCCGAAGCCGAAGCCGAATCGCTACTCAGCCGCTTTCTCTCTCTGCCTGATCCGGCCTACACCCCCGACGGGAATCCGATCTTCATAACCGTCAGCTATTCGGAAATGGCAAAACGGTTCGGATAGCCCGTCACGCCATCTGTTTCAGGTTGCGGTAAAGCGCGTTAAGCGGCAACCCCATAACATTGTAGTAATCGCCTTTGATTCCGGTTATGCCTATATAACCGATCCATTCCTGAATGCCATAGGCTCCAGCCTTGTCAAGCGGTTTGTATTCACTTACATAGTGTTCAATCTCGCTCTCTGTCAGATTGCCGAATTCCACTTCGGTGCATTCGCCGAACGTGCGGCTTTCTCTTGCTGTTGTGAGCGTTACACCCGTTATAACCTTATGGGTGCGCCCCGACAGCATTCTGAGCATCCGCGTTGCCTCTTCATCATCGGCAGGCTTGCCTAAGACCGTTCCGTCACACACCACCACCGTATCGGCGGTAACCAGAATCTCATGCTCGTCAAGCTCGCCGGCATAAGCCTCTGCTTTAAGTTTCGACAGAAATGGCGCCACCTCCTCGGCTGGCAGATCCGACGGATACCGCTCGTCAACATCCTTCAGCACAGCTTGCTCCACTTTCAGGTCGAGAGCGCCGAGCAGTTCCCGTCGCCGCGGCGAAGCGCTCGCAAGCAGAATTGTCTTTCCCTTTAGAATATCAAATTCAGTTCCCATGATTTATCCGCAGGCAACATCGGTTACAGGCCACAGCGACTGGGCCTTAAGAATCTCTTCTATCAGATCGCGCGCAACACCGTATCCCCCCTTGCACGGCGATATATATCGGGCAATCATCATCACATCGGCAGCCCCGTCAGCCGGCGACACACTAAGCCCCACCGACTCCATGCAATCTCTGTCGGGCACATCATCGCCTACATAAGCCACCTGATCTGCCTTGAGCCCATGACGGTTCATCCACTCCTCAAGCAGCTCTTTTTTCATACCGGCTTTAAGATAAACATCCTTCACACCGAGAATCCGGAATCGTTCGGCAAGCCCATCACCTTCGCCTCCGCTAATTATTGCGATTTCAAGCCCTTTTTTGACCGCAAGTTTTATGGCATAGCCATCCCTTACATTAGCCATGCGCCGGGGCACACCGTCATCACCCAGCGGCACGACTGTTGGCGACAGAACTCCGTCTACATCAAACACCACCCCCCTTATTTTTCTGAGATCATAATCTATCTTGCTCATTGCTTGCTTTTGAATTCGTGAAGTATTCTGTCTGACAACAATCTGTAAATTTCTCTGCGCTCACCGTCAAGCTGGTCAAGCTGCGCGTTTATCACAGCGATGTCACCGCGTCTGGCCGGCCCTGTCATGGCATCCATTGGAGAAACATTTTCAAGTTTGCCGAGAGTAACCTTCAGCAGAGGCATCAGATATTCGATCGACAATCCGCTCTCTTTCAGAATGCTGTCGGCCTCGACCCACATCTGGTTAGCGAAATTACAGGCAAAAACAGCCGCAAGGTGAAGTTTTTTCCTACGGTGGCTGTCGGCGGTCTCTACCCTGTCAGCTATCAGCGATGCAATCTGCATAAGATATTCAGACACCACTCTGTTACATCCCTCGACAAAAAAAGGCACTTCCCTCATCTCTACATCTACCGTCCTCGTAAACGTCTGCAACGGATAGAAAACACCGAAACGAGATTTCTTCCCTTCGAAAACCGCAACTGGCACGCTGCCCGATGTATGCGCCCACACTCCGGGAAAATCGCAAGTACGGGCCACTACTTCAGCAATACTGTCATCCGACACTGCTATAAGATAAAGATCCGCGTCAGCACGCAGATCCGCCAGATTATCTATCGGCTCACAGCCGCCACCGATCTGTGCACACAAACGTCTTGCCGACTCACCTGAACGGCTCGCAATCTGAAGCAGATCACAAACCCCGGCAAGTGAAACGGCTAAATGTGTGGCAACATTGCCGGCGCCTATAATACAAATACGAATCCTCTTACCGTAATCACGGCAGATGCCATCCATCGTCAGTTTTTCCATTTACCTAAATGGACTTTCTCCCACTGAAGCTTTTCGGGATCGATCGGACGGCGCTCCTCATTCTTATGTCCTATCGACAGAATGCACAGCACCCCGAATTCCTCAGGAATGCCTAACGCCTCCCTCACATACTCTTCCGAAGGTTCGCCATCTTCTCTGTAACGGTCTCTGACCTCCACCCAACACGAGCCGAGTCCCAATTCTGCAGCCTGGAGCATCATGAAAGTCGCAGCCACCGATGCGTCCTCGATCCATGCCTCCGAACGGGTCATATCAGCAACAACAACAACCGCAAGCGGAGCATTGGCGATAGATGTGGCATAGTTCGGCTTGCATTCGCCCAACTTTTCAAGCATCTCCTTGTCTTCAACAACAACAAACTGCCATGACCGGCCGCTTTTCGACGACGGAGCCGTCAGCGCAGCCTCCAGAATCAGCTTCACATGCTGGGCATCAACCTTTTCGTCAGTATATTTTCTTATGCTTCTGCGGTTAAGCAGCAATTCATGAAAGTTCTCCATAGACCAGTGATATTAAATCTGACATTACAATCTATCCCCCATTCTCATCTGCGGCATATCCAGGCATCCGTCACGTCGACTTGCCTGCGCTCATTCTCCGCAGCTGAATATGTCGCGCCTGTAGCGGCATACACACGATATTTTGAATCTTTTTCAAGAATACCGAGCTTCATTCCACGGTGCTCATTCAAATAAATCTGCGCCTGACTTTTTGAGGGGAATGACGCCACAATCACATAATAGGGATCACCTTCATTAAAACGCGGAACAGACAGCTCAGGTTTGTTTTCGCCTTCAGTTTTCACTGCATCCCCGTGATATTCCTCACCCAAAGGCCTTTCGATTTCCTGACTTTCATCTGTAGTCGCCATCTCTTTACAGACAATGCCGCAGGCAGAAGCTGCAACAACAGCATTATAGTCGAATTCAAAATATTCTTCGGCTGCTGTCAACTGACGCTCACTTGATGGCAGAGGAGCCAAAGCAGCCTCATGCACTTCACGGTTGAGCCTTATAGGCGAAATCAGAAACAATGCAACTGTTATAACCACAGCCAGCGATGCCACGATACCTGTAGCATATGCTCTCCAGTCGGCTGGCGCACGTAAAATCCGCCCTCCTGCATCTGAAACAGCAGCATTATCAGTAACAGGATCAACAGTCTGCACCACAGCATTAACCGTGCGCCTGCGCTCTGACACAGGAGTCAGCTCAACAGCCTGCAAACCAAAAATCGGCCCGTTGACAGAAGGCAAATAATTCGCATCAAACTCAATCTCACCGTTTTTATGCTTGTAGAATGTTCCCAGACGCCCCATAGCTGACTCGCCATACGCTTCCAGCTCATTCCATATAGCGTCAACCATGTCACGAACCTTCACTGCAGCATCATCAACCGACACGCCCTCTTTTCTTGCTACCGAACATACCAGAAGGCCATCAGAATCCGAAATCATATTATTGAACGCCAGACTCCTGCCCGGAGGAACCAGACAGTCTGCGCAACGTTCATCAAAATGAGCCGGCTCATAATTACATAGGAACGCGCCAAAACCCGGAATCACAACACAATCGTGACTCCTCAGCAAATACTCGACATGTTCAGCTATATAATTCATTAAACACAACTGCTACAGATTAAAAACACCTTCCACCCCAAAATATACGCAAAGTTACGAAAAAAATTCCACCACCACCACCCCATCACCCACTTTTCTGAACTAACCCACATTTTCTCCATCATTTTTCCATCAATTCCCCCTCATTACCCTTCAC
>CAMWTV010000194.1 GCA_947177215.1 uncultured Muribaculaceae bacterium | reverse complement strand
GGCTCGCTGATCTTTGCCGACGGCAAGTTCTACGAAATCCCCGCCTTCCCCCCCGCCGAAGTGGTCGACGCCACCGGATGCGGCGACACATACATGACCGGATTCCTCTACATGCGCAACAAAGGCGCATCCTACGAAGAGGCCGGCCTCTTTGCCGCCGCCATGTGCACCCTGAAACTCGGAGCCTCAGGCCCATTCAACGCCGACGAGAGCAAAGTTCGCGAAATCGTCAGCGCAACTTCCCTCGCATAACCAGCGCCGCATAGGCAAGAACGGCAGCATAACCCACGCAAGGCACAGCAAACGCTGTCGCCATTGTTGTGGCATCAGCGACCAGTCCCATAAGCAACGTTCCTACCGCCCCTCCCAGAGGCGACATCATCAGAAACGACGACGCGATCTTGGTCGACGACCCTGCCAGACCACGTATTGAAATCGCGAATACCGTCGGAAACATTATAGCCTCGAAAGCATAGCATGCAAACAGACCCGCATGCGAAACCACACCCGCGTTCATGACAACAGCCGCCGAACCGGCCACAGTCATGACGGCACACACAAACAGCACCTTTTCAGCTGCCACACGGCTCATAACCCAGCTGCCGGCAACCCTCGCCAGCATAAACAGCCCCAGACCGCCGAACGACAGAACCACCGCAGCCTCCTTCGCCGTCATCCATCCATCGTCGGTAACATAGTTGATAAAGAAGCTGTTTATCGAAATTTCAGCCACCTCGTAACAGAACAGCGCACCCACCCCGAGCATAAACCTCCGCGACCGCAAAAGCTCACCGATCACAGCCCGTGTGCCCTTCGGCGCGTCACCGGAGCCCTGCATGTTGTCATCCCCCGAAATCTCCGGAAGATTCACCTTGCAGAACAATAGCGCCACAAGCAGCACCACACACCCCATTACCGTGTATGGAAGCGCCACTCCAGTCCCCTCTTCGCCGCTGAACAGCAGCTGCCCCATGATCACCGGAGCCAGAATGCACCCCAGACCATTGAACGACTGCGCCAGGTTCAGACGGCTGGCAGCCGTCGACCGGTCGCCAAGTTCCGTTACATAAGGATTGGCAGCCGTCTCCAGAACCACCAGTCCGCACCCTATGATAAACAGCGCTACAAGAAAAAAGTTAAACGACATCATGCTCTCGCTCGGAATAAACAGAAGTGATCCCGCTGCAAAAAGCAGCAGACCGAGCACAACACCGCGACGATAACCGAAACGGGTTATGAACATACCCGCCGGAAGTGCCATCAGAAAATAACCCACATAAGTCGTTGCCTGAATCATCGCCGATCGCGTCATCGTGATATCCATCGACGTCTGGAAATGCTTGTTCAGCACATCCAGGATAGCCCTGGCAAAACCCCACATGAAAAACAGCGACGTTACAAGCACAAACGGCACAACATACTTTCCCGCAACCAGTCCTTTCTTTTTACTATTCATTTCTAAATCTGATTAATCCTGAAAAACTCCCCCTGAAACTCAACACAAAATTAACAATATATTCCCAATCCGCCACACCATCCTCACCCAAAACTGATATTGCCCGGAATTTGCCGGCTGAAAAATCAATCACGCGCTTGCAAGAGATATGAACTTTTCACTAACTTTGCACCCGAAACAAACAACAACAGAATTCTTATGGGAGGTTTTTTCGGAGCGATCTCTGACAAACAGTGTGTTAACGACCTTTTCTACGGCACTGACTACAACTCTCACCTCGGCACTAAACGCGCCGGAATGGTCACTTTCGATCAGGAAAAGGGCTTTAACCGCACAATCCACAGTCTCGAACGCGATTATTTCCGTTCTAAATTCGAAGACGATCTCGACAAATTCGTCGGATGCCAGGGAATAGGAGTCATCAGCGACACCGACCCCCAGCCAATCATCGTCAACTCTCACCTCGGCCGGTACGCCGTGGTCACAGTAGCCAAAATCAACAACATCCGCGACATCGCGGCCGAGCTTCTTGCCGAAAGAATGCACTTCAGCGAGCTATCGGCCAACAACATCAACCAGACCGAGCTTATAGCCCTGCTCATAAACATGGGCGAGACATTCGTCGACGGCATAAATCTGGTTTACCGCAAAATCAAAGGATCTTGCTCAATGCTGATCCTCACTGAAGACGGCATAATCGCCGCACGCGACTATCTCGGACGCACACCCATCGTAATAGGCCACCGCGAAGACTCCTATGCCGCATCAAGCGAGAGCTCCGCGTTTCCCAACCTCGGCTACGAACGCCTGCGCGACGTCGGCCCGGGCGAAATCGTCAGGCTGAGAGCCCACTCTATGGAAGTGCTTCAGCAACCCGCACGCCGCGAGCAGATCTGTTCATTCCTCTGGGTATATTACGGATTCCCTGCCAGCGACTACGAAGGCATAAACGTAGAATACGTGCGTGAAGCCGCCGGACGCGCCATGGGAGCCGAAGACACCACCGAAGCCGATTGTGTGTGCGGCATACCCGATTCCGGTGTCGGACACGCACTCGGATACGCCGAAGGACACGGCATCCCCTACCGCCGCGCAGTGCTCAAATACACTCCCACATGGCCACGCAGCTTCACCCCCGGAAACCAGTCGCGCCGCGATCTTGTAGCCAAAATGAAGCTGATACCCAACCAGGCAATCCTCAACGGCAAAAAAGTAGTATTCTGCGACGATTCGATTGTACGTGGCACACAGCTCCGCGACAACGTGCGCACATTCTACGAATGCGGAGCGCGCGAAGTCCATGCACGCATATCATGCCCCCCGCTCGTCTACGGATGCCCCTTCATCGGCTTCACCTCATCGAAAAGCGATCTTGAGCTGATAACTCGACAGATAATCCGCGACTTCGAAGGCAGCGACAGCGCCAAGCTCGAGACATATTCAACCACCGGAACACCCGAATACGAACGCATGGTAAACGAGATCGCCCGCCGGCTCGGACTCACCACGCTACAGTTCAGCAAAATCGAGCATCTCATAGAAAGCATCGGACTTCCTAAATGCCGCGTCTGCACCCACTGCTTCGACGGCACAGGATGTCACCCCGACCAGGCTTACAGCGAAGATCATCCCGACAAATAAATTTCCATATTTGCAATCGGCCGTGTATCGGAACTCATCATTCTGACACACGGCCTTGTTTTATATCCATATCGCGCGGAAACGCAGCTCAATCATACAGATGATAGCGCGCTTTCCGCGCCTTGAAACCCTCAGCGTCCCTGTTCCACACAGGTAGCATGTCGGCCACCTTGTGATTCTTGAAAAACGCGCTTCTCACCTTGGTCGATCCCGTAACCTTGTCAAACATGTCGAAACGCTTCGGATTCGCCCCTGCCGACGCCTTGTGTCCGGGCCAAAGACGCGCAATCTCCTGCATCACATAAAACTGCGTCAGCGTAATATCAGCCTTGTCGAAATCAGTCACAAAAACCTCGACACCGCTCACATCCACACCCTTCGAGAAACCGTAATACGGACGATAATGTATCGGACGGAAAGCCATCCCCGCTATTCCGAGCGCATTCAGGCTGTCAGCCAGCTTCTTCCCGTCAATCCATGGCGCGGCAAAAGTGCGGAACGGCAACGTATAGCCCACCCCGATCTGAAGATAATCCAGCTCGCCGGCAATCCCCGACGCCGGATAAAAAATAGCGCTCTCTGCCGTCGGTATATGCGGCGAAGGCAATACCCACGGCATACCGGTGTCTCCAAACAGCATATCCCTTCTCCAACCCTCCATCTGCACAACGGTCAGTTTCAGCTTCTCTCCACCCTCTGTCATCCCCTCTCCGGCAAACATCCTCGCAAGCTCCCCCGGAGTCAGGCCATAGAGATAGGGAATCGGGAAACGGCTCACGAACGACACACAGTCACGCTCCGTAATCGGCCCTTCCACCTTTTCTCCCCCAAGCGGATTAGGCCGGTCAAGCACAACAAACTCCTTGCCGAGCTTCGCACACACCTCCATGGCAAGCCCCATGGTCGATATAAACGTGTACGACCGGCAGCCGTTGTCCTGAATATCATAAACCAGCACATCCACATCTTTCAGCATCTCCGCCGTCGGCCGGCGCGTAGACCCGTAAAGCGAATAAACCTTCACACCCGTAGCCTTGTCCACAGTCGAAGCGACCTTGGCTCCTGCCGCCACATCGCCCCTCACGCCATGTTCCGGAGCAAACAACGCCACAAGATCCACATCCTCCGCCTCATGCAGAATATCTATCGTCGACTTCAGATTATTGTCAACCCCGGTCGGATTCGTTATAAGCCCTACACGCTTCCCTTTGAGCACATCGAAACCATTCTTTCTCAGCGTCTCTATGCCCGGTTTCACCGGAGCCTCACCCCTCGCGGCAAAACCTGTGCACAGGCAAAAAGCCAGCACAGCTGTAAGCACACACGCCGATTTCATAAATCTTCTCATAAGCAACTGTTATTCATTTCATTCTTTAAGCCCCTTCTTCACCCCGAACCCCTTGTCGACCTTTATCATATGGCAAACGCCTATCGTAGCCACACAACACACCATAG
>CAMWTV010000193.1 GCA_947177215.1 uncultured Muribaculaceae bacterium | reverse complement strand
GCTCATGCCCATGCTTACGGTGTCGAATCCCCTCAGGTCGGGGCATAGGCGTTTGATGTTGTCGAAAGTTGCTTTTATCAGCGAGAAGTCGGCCTTTATTCTGACGGGGTCGTCGGTGTTCGACGCCATGCCCATCACGCCGCATATGTGAGTGGATTCCAGATTCTCGAATCTGCGCGATGCGAAGAAGTCGGTAAGCTCTTCGGGAGAAAAACCGAATTTGGTTTCCTCTTGCGCCACATGCAGCTGCATCAGCACACGCTGCACGACCCCTTCTTTAGCGGCTTCGGCATCGATCAGGGTGAGCAACCGCTCGGTGTCGACGCTCTCGATCAGCGCCGGGCGAAGGCGGAGCAGCTGGCGCACTTTGTTTGACTGGAGGTGGCCTATGAAATGCCAGCTGATGTCGGCCGGCAGCGCGGGAACTTTTACGGCAAGCTCCTGCACGCGGCTCTCTCCGAATGATCTCTGTCCGGCCTCATAGGCCTGTGCCACCGCTTCTGCCGGATGGAATTTCGACACGGCCACCAGAGTCACACCCGCAGGGAGTGTGGCTCTGATGCTGTCGATTCTGGCGGCAATATCTGTTAAACTCATTTCTGGCAGATGTCATCAGGCTTCCGGAGCTGCCGATGAAGCTGTGTTCTCTGATTTAACACGAACTTTATAGACATCCATAAGCGGAGTTTCGGTAATTGACACTATCTCAAAGTCGGCCATGGTTCCTTTCATGCCTTCCATGAAATTGTCGTAGGCGCCTTTGAAATCGGAACCTGCCACGAGAATAAGCGATGTAGATTTCTTTTCGACAGCGGTTTTCTCGTCGATAGTGATAAACGCAACTTTTACAAGATACCATTTGTCGGCAGAGTCGTCCCAGAATATCTCGCTGATTTTGGTGCGTTTTACGGCGGTTACATTCACTTCTCCGCTTATGAAGGGGGTCTGTTCCTCGATTATACGTGCCTCAGCTTCAGTAAAGCTCAGAGCATCGACCAGATAAGGCTCTGTTACTTTTTTGATAGAACCGTTTTCCTGGGTTTTGTCATAACGTATCTTACATTCAAACCAGCTTGCCATAACTTTTTTTAAACTTTATTAGATTTCTATTTGTACTATTGGGTAGGAGTTGTTACTTTTGCCTTTGTCTGCAATTCTGTCACGACCGGCAAAATTCATACAAAGTTAATTGAAAAAGTCGAGTCTGCAAGAACCGACAACTCATAAAAAATGCAGAATCGGATTAAAATTTTTCTGGGATGAAGACGATTCAGTTTCTCAATAAAGCGGTTTCGATGTATGCCGACGGTTTTCGATCGATGACTGTGGGGCGCAAGCTATGGATGATAATTCTGATCAAGCTTGCCGTTCTTTTTCTGGTGTTCAGAATCTTCTTTTTTCCGGATATTTTAAAGGAAAATTATGATACCGATGCCCAAAGGGCACAGGCCGTGCGGTCGTCGCTTATTCCTGAACCTTAAAGCCTATGGGCTGAGTTACCTGAAACACAATAACATTTAAATCATAAAATTCATGGATGAACTTCTTGGCACTGTTGACTGGTCGAGGGCGCAATTCGCTCTGACAGCTATTGTTCACTGGCTTTTCGTGCCGCTTTCAATCGGCCTTTCGCTGATAGTAGGCATAATGGAAACCCTGTATGTGAAAACCGGAAACGAACGCTGGAAACGGATGACCAAATTCTGGATGCTGCTTTTCGGCATAAACTTTGCCTGCGGGGTGGCTACCGGTATTATTCTGGAGTTTGAGTTCGGCACCAACTGGTCGAATTATTCCTGGTTTGTGGGTGATATTTTCGGTGCGCCTCTTGCCATTGAAGGTATTCTCGCGTTTTTTATGGAGTCGACGTTCATTGCCGTGATGTTTTTCGGGTGGAACCGCGTGAGCCGCGGATTCCATCTCGCCGCCACATGGCTTACGGCTCTGGGCGTGTGTCTGTCGGCCTATTGGATTCTTGTTGCCAACGCCTGGATGCAATATCCTGTCGGGATGGAGTTTGACCCGGCGCAGATGCGCAATGTCATGAGCTCGTTCAGCGAGGTGGTACTGTCGCCTGTTGCTGTCAACAAGTTCTTTCACACCGTACTGTCGGGCTGGGTGCTCGGGGCTGTTTTTGTGGTCGGTGTCAGCGCATGGTTCCTGCTCAAAAAGAGGAATGTCGACTTTGCCAAAGAGAGTATGAAAATCGCATCGTGGGTAGGGCTTGCCGGCATTGTGCTCACCATGTGGACGGGCGACGGCTCGGCCGTGCAGGTGGCAAAAGTCCAGCCAATGAAACTCGCCGCGATGGAAGGGCTTTACGATGGCTCGTGCGGACAGTCGCTTGTGGCTTTCGGCATCCTCAACCCTGACAAACGTCCGGGCGATGACAAAAAGGGGATTCTGGCCGAGATCTCCATTCCCAAAGGGTTGTCGGTGCTTGCCAATCACGACCCGGAGAGTTTCGTTCCGGGCATCAACGACCTGATTGCCGGAATATCGGTAAATGCCGAAGGCGACACGATCAATACGGTGAGCTATGCCGAGCGCATTGAGCGTGGCGAACAGGCACAGGAAGCTCTGCGGGCATATGACATGGCCATGAAGGCCGGCGACGAAGCCGCGATGGCCGATGCAGAGAGAGCCATAAAGGAAGATTTCAAATATTTCGGATACGGCTATCTTGATTCGCCCGAGGAGGCTGTTCCTCCGGTAGCCATAACTTTCTATGCTTTCCGCATAATGGTGATGGGTGGCGGATATCTGCTGGCATTTTTCCTGCTGATGCTTTTCATGAGCTACCGCAGGCCGGCGGCCCTCGAGAAAAAGTGGGTGGCGTTTCTGGGTCTGCTGACAATTCCGGTTGTGTGGATAGTAAGCGAGGCCGGGTGGGTTACAGCCGAGATGGGGCGACAGCCTTGGACTATCGAAGGGCTGCTACCCACACGGGCCGCGGTGAGCCATATATCGGCCGGTTCAGTGCAGCTGACGTTCTGGATGTTCGTGGTGGTGTTTGTCGGTCTGCTTGTGGCAGAGGTAAGCATCATGACACGTGAAATATCGAAAGCATCGCGTAAAGACCTGCTGGCCGACTGAACATAATTCCAACCATAAATTAACCTACAAACAAAATGGAAACTTTACAGATATACTGGTGGCTGGTGATCTCTCTTCTGGGTGGAATTCTGGTTTTTCTGCTATTTGTGCAGGGAGGGCAGACAATGATATGGTCAGAGCGCAATCCGGAGCGCAAATCGCTTATGGTGAACGCGCTCGGGCGTAAATGGGAACTGACATTCACCACTCTGGTGGTGTTTGGCGGCGCGTTCTTCGCCTCTTTTCCGTTATACTATTCAACGAGTTTCGGGGGCGCCTACTGGCTGTGGATGCTGATTCTGCTGAGTTTTATACTTCAGGCGGTGAGCTATGAATTCCGATCAAAGCCGGGCAATGTGTTCGGCACCATGACTTACGACTGGTTTCTGTGTATAAACGGCTGTGTGGGGTGCATTCTGCTTGGCGAGGCTGTGGCAATGCAATTTTTCGGGGCTGATTTCACCGTGACACGCGGCAATATTCTGGATGCGTCGGCGCCTGTAATCTCCCGCTGGAATTCATCTCACGGATTCGATGTGATATTCTCGCTCAACAATCTGCTGCTCGGATTCGCCGTCTATTTCCTTGCAAGAACAATGGGCGCGCTGTTTTTCATACGTTATGTGAACGACATCAGGGAGGCTGATTTTCTGCGCCGCTGCCGCACGCGGGTACTGGTCAACGGCACTCTGTTTGTGGCGCTTTTTCTCGCGTTTCTGTTCGCGCTGTTCATGTCTGACGGATATGGAACAGACCAGAACGGCATGTTCATTAAGATTCCGTATAAATATTTCTTCAATTTCATAGATCTGTGGTGGGTCGGAGCGTCATTCCTTATCGGAGTGCTTATGGTGCTTTACGGGGTTATCCGCGCAGCCGTTGACCGGAAATTCACCGATGGCTTCTGGTGGGCAGGCGCCGGAGTGGTTATCGCTGTTACATGCCTGTTCTGCGTCAGCGGATACAACAACACGGCCTATCTGCCGTCGCCCGGCGATCCGCAGAGTTCGCTGACCATCTACAACAGTTCGTCGACCGAATTCACTCTCAAGGTAATGGCGTGGGTGACGGTGTTGCTTCCGTTTGTGATAGCATATATCGCTTATGTGTGGCACAAGATGACCTCTCCGAACATCTCTGCCAAAGAACTTGATGCGGAAGATCACATCTACTGAACCATGATGATATGAAACGAGGCCTTGTGTAAAGATTTTGAATTCTTGCACAGGGCCTCGTTTCATATCCCCATGCGGCGGCAGTGTCTGCCGGAGTTGTGTTTAAATCTTATTAAGGCTTATTGGCTGTGCTCATTTTAGCATTTCGGAAATTATCTGTAACTTTGCATATTGGATAATACGGGGGTAATTTTGGTTGAACAAGTAAAAGAAAGTGAACAGATACGATTCGATGAATCATGATGTAGAGGCTACGGGGCGCAAGCGGGTGGCAGTGCTTGGCTCCACAGGCTCGATAGGCACACAGACCCTCGATG
>CAMWTV010000192.1 GCA_947177215.1 uncultured Muribaculaceae bacterium | reverse complement strand
CAGAATAACATCGCGATAGACATTGGTCACAGGCACCTCGGCCGTCGGAATCAGATAGAGATTGTCAACCTCGCAGTGATACATCTGCCCCTCCTTGTCGGGGAGCTGGCCCGTGCCATAGGCCGAAGCCTCGTTAACCACATAGGGAGGCTCTATCTCGAGATAACCCGCGTCATTGGCGCTGTCAAGGAAAAACTGGATCAGGGCACGCTGCAGACGGGCACCCTTACCGGTATAGACGGGGAAACCTGCGCCAGTTATCTTCACACCCAGGTCGAAATCTATCAGATTATACTTCTTCGCGAGGTCCCAGTGCGGAAGAGCGTCATCGCCGAGCTCAGGCATCGGGCCACCGGTTTTCTCCACCACATTGTCGGCGGCGGTCTTACCCTCGGGCACCATTGCGCAAGGCATATTCGGGATGGTGATCAGCAGCTCATGCTGTTCCTGTTCGGTCTCGGCAAGTTGCTGCGCTATCGCCTTCTGAGCCTCTTTCAGTCCGGCCACACGCGCTTTGGCCTCTTCGGCCTCCTCCTTGCGCCCCTCTTTCATAAGAGAGCCTATCGACGCTGCGAGGCGGTTAAGCTCCGCGGCCTTCGTGTCATTGTCGAGCTGGAGCTGACGGCGGCGCTCATCGAGCGCCAGAACTTTGTCGATGGCCTCCTGGCCGTCGAACCCTTTCACAGCCAGGCGTTTCACCACCTCGGCCGGATCTGATTTTATCTGTTGAAGAGTAAGCATTCTTCTGTTCCTGTTGTTGGTTTTTATTTCTTCTGCAAAGTTACTGCAAAAAAACGAGATGTGTCATCACAACACGCCCATTTTTTCCTGTCATGCCACTGAATAAGGCATCATTTCACAACAACCTTCTCAGCCTTGTCGCCGGTGAGGCGGATATAGATTCCCGACACCTCGGGCGAAGCCACAGGGCGTCCCTGAAGGTCAAAATACTCGGTTTTCTCTGCCCCGGCGGTCGAATCAGCCTCAACCTCTCCTATTCCGGCGAGCTCCTCCGGAGTAATGGTCACTGCGTTTTCGATAGCTCCGGTGCGGTGATTTATCACCATGGCTATCAGATGGATATTGTTCATATCCGTCACCTGGCTGAGATCAACCGTTCCGCTGTGCGCATACTCTTTACCCGCTTCGATTTCCGAAGGAACCGAGCCCTCCTCGCCGCCGAACTCCGATATGGCACGGGCAAAGTGATTATGATAAGTCTCGACATACGGGTCTTTGCTCTCCCAGCCGCCCATCACGCCCGATCCGCCGCCGGAGTAATAATTAAGCTGCAAGTTAGGCCCGACATTATTCTCGGTAACAACATAGGCAATCCTGTAGTCGGCATCCTCTTCGTCAAGAGCGAATGTCACGGTCGAGCTGAGCGTAGCGGTCTGACCCGACACCTCCATACCCCCCAGGGCAATCTTTGCCACACCGGGCACTGAGCGCACCGACGTATAGTTGCGACGCAGAGCAGCCTCGTTGGGGTCGCCTATGCCGAAACGCGACATATGGCGGTTTACCATGCAGCTCGGCATCCCCGACAGAACATTCCATATATCGCTGTAATTCACACCGGTCTTGTATGTGTCCGGATCGCTGGTCGAAGACACACAGATCGGAATGAAAGTCCCGTCGGGATGTTCACTCACCATAGCTGCCATACCCGTGATTCCGCGCGGACACCACCCGCAGCTGAGCGAAGTAACCTCCTCTACAACCATATTGCGCTTGTAACCCTCTTCTCCTTCCATACAGAGCAGATAGCCTTCGCGGGCCATTATCGCCCCCTTGCCGGGCTCTCGGTCATTCACCTTGCTCACCCTTACCTTGAAGGGAATATTGTTCCCGACAGTCAAACAGGGCGCGCTCACCGATGTCGCAGAGTTGGTTTTACCCGATGAGATCGGCAACGGATAAGTTTTCCTGAATGTCTGTTCTCCATTGTCAAGCTCATAAGTCAGCTCGATGCTCTTCACCGAATTCAGGCCGCAGTTCTTGATAGTCATCGCAGCGCGTGCCGTCTGCCCCGGAGCCACATAGTCGCTCACCGTCAGAGAACTGATCTCAACCAGATCTACCGGCAGATTCTCACCCTCGATACGGAGCTTTATGCACATCATGCCGTAGATGCCCGACTGGTCATACCACGTCATCTTCTCCGGATCGGCAACATCGCCCGCACCCTCGAAACCGCCCGGCTCCGACGAAGGCTGCCCGTCAAGAAGCACCGGAGTGCTTCTCTTGCCGTTCTTCACCTCATTGCCGTCCCAGATCGTATATCCCACAAACAGAGGCTCCCCCTTGTTTATGACAACATCGGCCGGCACAATATGCTCCTTGTACTTCTCATAACTGTCGAAATCCATATTGCTGTCAAACGTGTAGAAAGGCTCCTCGTCAAGTGCCCTCGAAAAAAACACTTTTATATCAGAAGTTTCTCCGTTAAGCTGACCGTTCGCAATCTGCACTCCGGAAATGCGACACCCGTCGAAACGCTCCGAAATCAGATCTGAAATCCTCAGCGCACCCGCACGGAAACACTGTTTCGACAACACCAGACCGCCGCGCGGATTACCGCAATAGCCAAACAGCATCGACTGCCCCTCGGTTGCCTTCGGAGTCACCTCCGCGCCGGCAGAAAACACACCTGCGCCTGCAAGCAGCACCACAGCTGGCAGACACTTCAGAATCGAGTAAAATTTATTCATATTAAAACGATAACGATTTGATTCATTCCTTTGAAAACCAGAGTTCATCTGTTTACATATACAATTCCGCGGCATCACTGCCCGCAACCGTCGCTTCACTGCAGTCAATCGCAACTCATCAACATCGCGAAGTTAACCATTTTTATCCACAAAACACCATACTGTTCCCGATTTTTCACCTCATACTCAAAAAAACTGCCATCTTCAATCCGAAACCCCACAATCACCATCAGCCGTACCCCTTCTCGCTTCCTCAAACTTAGCCTTCATAGTGGCATTCCCCCTCGTAAGCTTCTTGATCGTCAACTCATCGGCCTTGTCATTCGCCAGCCTAAGCTGATTCTCCGATCCAAGCAGCGCCTCCTTGATCTTCTGAAGATGCGCAATCGACACATCTATCTCCTTGATCGCAGTCTGGAAACGCTCGCTCGCCAGACGGTAATTCCGCGAGAAACCCTCCCTGAACGCATTCAGCCGCTCCTCGAAATTCGTCACATCCACCGACTGCTGCCGGGCCAGCTCAAGTTCACGCTTATACGCCGCACTCTTCTTCGACGCCTGCGAAAGCAATGCAATGATAGGCATAAAAAACTGAGGCCTGACCACAAACATCTTCTCATACAAATGCGACACATCCACAATCCCGTCATTGTAAAGCTCGCTGTCAGGCTCCAGCAACGACACAAGCACAGCATACTCACACCCCTTTAACCTCCTGTCACGGTCAAGCTTCGCCAGAAAATCCTCATTCTTATGCTTCGTGGCAGTCGTGTCAGCCTCATTCTTCATCTCGAACATAATCGACACATATTCCACCCCGTCAACATAATCGCGGAAAATAAAATCACCCTTGCTCCCCTCGCGCGCATCATTATCCTTCTCGAAATAAGCATTCTGATAAGCATAACCCCTCACACGGTTGAACTCAGCCGCACAATGCGACTCAAGCGACTCACCAATCATCTTCGTCGACATCCGCGCCTTCATATCCTTATAATACTCAATCGTCTCATCCTTCTGGCGCATAATCACAGCATACTGCTCCTTCATCCCCGCCTCACGTATCGTAGCCTCCTTCCGCTCAGCCTCCACACGGTTACGCAACTCAGCAATCTCAGCCTCCTTCCGCTGAATAACCCCCGACGCACGCTGCTGCTCCTTCAGCACAGCCACCTCACAGCGGTCTTCACTCTGAGCAATCGTCATCTTCAACGCACCGATCTCACGCTCCCTCTCCAACAGAACATCCCTGAACTTCCGCTCCAGACGGTTCGACTCCGCCTCAATCTCCATCTCACGCAACCGCACCGCAGCCTCAAGCTGATCCTTCAGCCGGGCAATCTCCATCTCACGCTCCCCTATAACACGGTCACACTCACCCAGCCTCTTCTCAAGCCCCCTCTCATCCCTGAGTCTCTCCACCCTAAGCTCCGCCTCAATCTTCTTGCGCAGCTCAACCTCACGCCGTTCCACCTCCTCATTGAAAACCACCGTCCTCACCTGATTCGCCAGCGACTCGAACACATCCTGATCCACATGAAACACATGTCCGCACTGCGGGCACTTAAGCTCTTTCATAATCACACACAGGGCATTTAATTCACCCCTCTCTGCAAAATTACGAAAAAATCCTCAACCCCACACATCACAGCCACAACACCCCGGCATAAACCAGCCACCCCCTCTCCACACCAATCAACCTCTGCGCGTCACCATCATCCTGACCCGTCTGATCCCCTCCTTCCCCAGAATCAGCAACGCCGCATACTGCGCACATTTCGCCAGCCCGAAAAACAACACCCACAACACACTCTTCACCCCCGTCGGCAACGGCAGCAACATCTGACCGAACGACACCCCGTAACACACCACACATACCCCCAGCAC
>CAMWTV010000191.1 GCA_947177215.1 uncultured Muribaculaceae bacterium | reverse complement strand
GTCGTAGGTGTGGTGTCGCTGATAGTCTCGTTTTTTCTGCTTGTCATAGTGCATGAGGCCGGCCATCTTTTGGCCGGGCTGTGGAGCGGCTATCGGTTTGTGTCGTTCCGCGTTTTAAACTTCACATTTGTCAGGGAGGGTGGGCGCATCAGAGTAAAGCGCTATGGCATAGCGGGCACGGGAGGTCAATGCCTGCTTGCGCCGCCCGATTTGCCTCTGGAGCAGATTCCTGTGGGGTGGTATAATGCCGGAGGCGTGGTGGCCAACCTGGCGGTGCTGCTCGTTGCTCTTCCGTTGTTGTGGCTTGATCTGAACCCGTTTCTGCGCGAATTCATAGAAATATTTCTGTTGGCCGATGTAATCATGATCCTGGTCAACGGAATCCCGTTAAAGGGCCTGTTCTCAGCCAACGATGCTTCAAATCTGCTTGCGGTTAAACGCAGTCTTGAATGCAAGGAAGCGTTGGTGATGCAGTTGCGTGGCAATGCCATGATTCAGGAAGGTATCAGGCTTAAGGATATGCCCGACGTTTGGTTCCGCTGGCCGGCGACAGTCGATTATAGCAATCCGCTTGAAGTGTCTGTTCCCCTGCTTTACGCCTCGCGCCTGCTTGATATGGAACGCTGGGATGAGGCTTATGGCTGTTTTGATAGCCTTTACTCCCATCGGGATGAATTGATGCCGCTCTATGTCAAGGAAATTGCCTGTGAACTGGCTTTTGCAGCCATGGCCACAGGCCGTGCCGACAGGGCACGCGAGCTGCTCACGCCAGACCTGATGAAATATATCGGGGCATATAGCGGCGTGATGTCGTCGAAGAAACGGCTTCTTTGGGCCAAGGCGCTCTATCTTGACGGCGACAAGACCAAAGCCGATGAAATTCTCACAGAGCTTTCCGGCAAACGCGACGAGTTCCTTCTGCGGGGAGAGGTTGATAGCGACATCGCCGTCATGAAGGCTCTTGCCGGCGGCATGTAATAAAAACAGCCACTGTGCTTGAATATCGCACAGTGGCTGTTTTTATTTTTAACTTTCAGTTATTGAGAGATTTCTCCAATATATTCTTTACCTTTGAATTTCATTACAGGATGTTCACTCCAAGGTTTGTTGATTGTTACTTTTTGCTGCCATTGGGAACCGGTTGCGATAAGTGTTTCCATGTCATATTCCAGGTGGATTACTGTCTCTTTGAATGTGTAGAATTCTAAAGAGGAGTCCATGGAGAAACTATAGACGGACAAATATGTCGACAATGCTTGTTTGGCAGCATAATTGGTCAAAGTAGACCGGCTTGCTGTAATGTTTATTTGTCGTCCAGACGCATTCATGAAATATCCACTCCAGCTGTTGTCAAATATCGCAGATATTGAGATAATGTTTCGTGGGGGATCTGTGTCAGTGACGAGAGTTTCTGTTGCCTCATCATACTTCCATTGTTCAGCATGACCTCCAATAGAGGCTAATCCGTTTGGGAATAGCCCAATGGTAGTTGTTGTGTTTTGCTGATAAAGGTTCTTAACCTCCCAAAATCCCACAAGTTGTTTCTCAGAAGGATTGAGCTCTATAATCCCCAGGCTGCTGTCAGGTTTGTCTGAACCGTTTTCGGTGTCATCTGTACCGGGATTTTTCGGTTCATCGTCATCGCCGCCGCAAGACGTTGTTCCAAAACAAAACGCAACAGCCATGAGAAAGGTGAAAAATTTTGTCATAATAAACGATGTTGTTTAAAAATAGTATTTGACATGTGGATTATTGAAATATCCCCGCCGTGATTGGAACTGGCGGGGATGTTTGTATGGTTTTGAAATGTGTCTGTCTTGATCAGAACTCGGCCGATTTCGGTGTGCGCGGGAAGGGGATTACGTCGCGGATGTTTGTCATGCCGGTCACGAAGAGCACCAGACGCTCGAATCCGAGGCCGAAGCCCGAGTGGGGCACAGTGCCGAAACGGCGTGTGTCGAGATACCACCACATGTCTTTCATCGGAATGTCGAGCTCTTCGATGCGACCCATGAGTTTTTCGTAGCTCTCTTCACGCTCCGAGCCTCCGATAATTTCGCCGATGGCAGGGAAAAGCACATCCATGGCGCGCACTGTCTTGCCGTCGTCGTTGAGTTTCATATAGAAGGCTTTGATCTCCTTCGGATATCCGGTCAGAATCACAGGGCGTTTGAAATGCTTCTCGACCAGGAAGCGCTCATGCTCGCTCTGAAGGTCTACGCCCCAGCGCACGGGGAATTCAAATTTGTGACCCGACTCTTCGAGAATCCTGATACCCTCGGTGTAGGTCAGACGCACGAACTCTTCGTTTACAACCGATTCAAGTCGGCCGATAAGATTCTTGTCATAGTGTTCCGAAAGGAACTCGATGTCGTCGCGGCAGTTGTCGAGAGCATATCTGATGCAGTGCTTGAGGAAATCCTCGGCAAGATCCATGTTCTCGTTTATGTCGATGAACGCCACTTCAGGCTCGATCATCCAGAACTCTGCCAGATGGCGGGGGGTGTTGGAGTTTTCGGCACGGAAAGTAGGCCCGAATGTGTAGATGGCTCCGAGAGCGGTGGCTCCAAGCTCACCCTCAAGCTGCCCCGACACGGTCAGTGCTGTCGGCTTGCCGAAAAAGTCGGTCGAGTAGTCAACCGCTCCCTCTTCGGTGCGCGGAATGTTGTTCAGATCCATTGTCGTGACCTGGAACATGGCTCCGGCGCCCTCGCAGTCGCTTGCGGTTATCAGAGGGGTGTTGAGATAGTAGAACCCGCGCTGCTGGAAGTAGCTGTGGATGGCGAAGGCGAGTGCCGAACGCACGCGCAAAACCGCCGAGAAGGTGTTTGTGCGCGGACGCAGGTGAGCTATCTCGCGCAGAAACTCAAGCGAGTGCCCTTTTTTCTGGAGGGGGTATGCCTCCGGATCGGCTGTGCCGTAGATTTCAAGGGCCTTGGCCTGTATCTCTATGGTCTGGCCTTTTCCCTGGCTCTCGACAAGAAGCCCGTCGACATGGCAAGCCGCGCCTGTTGTAAGGGGTTTCAGCTGCTCGTCGGTGAAGGCGTTCATGTCAAACACAATCTGGATGTTTTTGATTGTGCTGCCGTCGTTGAGGGCCACGAACTGCACATATTTGTTGCCTCGGTGGGTGCGCACCCACCCTTTCACGCAGACCTCCTGCCCGATCAGGGCAGAAGCGTCGGCGAAAAGATCGGCTATTTTCGTACGTTTCATATGTGATGACGTTGTTTGTTGGTTTGTTTATTCGAACGATCCCATCTTGAGGAAGTTGACCTCTTCCTGTGTCAGGTAGCGCCAACGGCCGCGGGGAAGATTCTTTTTCGTGAGTCCGGCGAAATACACACGGTCGAGCTTGGTCACATGATAGCCGAGCGAGTCAAAGATGCGGCGCACAATGCGGTTGCGGCCCGAGTGGATCTCGATTCCGGCCTGGTTGCGGTCGGTTTCGGTGGCGTAGGAAATGGCGTCGGCATGGATCGGGCCGTCTTCAAGCTCGATTCCATCGGCTATGCGCTGCATATCCTCTTCGGCTATATCCTTGTCAGTCCACACGTGATAGATCTTTTTCTTGACATATTTCGGGTGTGTGAGCTTCGAGGCGAGGTCGCCGTCGTTAGTGAGCAGCAACACACCGGTTGTGTTGCGGTCGAGACGTCCCACCGGATAGATGCGCTCGTCGCATGCACCTTTCACAATGTCGAGCACAGTGGTGCGGCCGTTGGGGTCGTCGGATGTGGTCACGCAGTCTTTCGGCTTGTTGAGCAGAATGTAGCACTTGCTCTCGAGAGCCACAACCTTTTCGTTGTATTCAACCGTGTCGTCGTGAGAGATCTTTGTGCCGAGTTCGGTCACCACCTCGCCGTTTACCTTCACAAGACCCTGCTGGATGAACTCGTCGGCTTCGCGACGCGAACAGATGCCGGCATTGGCCATGAACTTGTTGAGGCGGATCTTTTCTTCCGGATCGGGAAGCGGCAGCTCATATTCAATGCGTTTGGGTCGCGGAGTGAAACTCTTGCCCTGACGCACCGGCCCTTTCTGGAAGCGGTTGCCCTGGTTATTGTTGCGGTTATTGTAGCCGCCCTGGTTGTTATAACCGCCCTGATTGTTGTTGCGGTTGTTATATCCTCCCTGATTGTTGTAACCACCCTGACGGTTCTGATTGTAACCGCCCTGCTGGCGCTGCTGATAGCCACCCTGACGCTGCTGATAGCCGCTCTGGTTGTTGTAGCGGTTGTTGTAGCCGCCCTGACGGTTGTTGTAACCGCCCTGCTGGCGGGGCTGATATCCACCCTGCTGAGTGGTCTGCGTTGCGTCGCTTTCAGTTGCCGATGCTGATTCAGAGGCTGCCGAAGCCGAAGTCTCGCCGATTGTCTCCGGGTTTTCCGGACGCTGCTGGGGGTAGCGCTGCTGATAACCGCCCTGACGCTGCTGATAGCCGCCCTGGTTGTTGTAGCGGTTGTTGTAGCCTCCCTGACGGTTGTAACCGCCCTGCTGGCGGGGCTGATAGCCACCCTGACGCTGCTGGTAGCCGCCGGTGCGGGGCTGATAGCCCTGACGCTGATACGGACGGTCCTCCTGCTGGTAGCCGCCTTGACGGTTGGCGTCCTGCCGG
>CAMWTV010000190.1 GCA_947177215.1 uncultured Muribaculaceae bacterium | reverse complement strand
CCACCGAGATCTACACTTCTAGCTTCGTCGGCAGCGTCAGATGTGGATAATAGACAGATCTATACAGACTTCAATGTGTCGGTTGTAAAGTCTGAGAGCGAGAAAATTGTTATCGAGGCAGAAGAGCCGGTAGAAACCTATGAGTGCAAGAATGTGTCGGACATGAGCGCCGAAGGCTCGGAAGCATCGGGGGGTAAAGGGCTCGGAAGCGACAAGGCATATCTGGACTCGTATATGAAATATGAGTTTTATGCTCCCGAAGCCGGCACCTATGACCTGAGCGTGTGGTATGTTACGATGAATACCCGCTGGATATCGCTTCAGATCAATGACCAGATGAAGACCTTCATGGCATGCGACATTCTGACGGGCAACTGGAACGGTGTGCCTTCGGAAACCGCTCCCGGTGTGGCTTCGAAATCGGTGAAGGTTTATTGCGAGGAGGGTAAGAACACTCTGACCGTGGGCGCTGTGTATGGATACAGCCCGGAAGAGGGTCGCGACCAGCCTTACACACCTAATATCGACCGCTATGAACTTGTACGTTCGGATGTTGAGATCGAGAAACCCCGCGACTGGACTGCAGCAGACCGCATAGAGCGTGAGATAGAGAGCTATGACTCGAAATCGGGTAATGCCTCGATTTCAAAACGTGTGGCTTTCGGAACTCAGCAGGGTGGCATTCTGGCCGCCAACGGAGTGTTCGCCTATGAGGTAGAGGCGCCTGAAGAGGGTGTGTATTGCATGAATATCGGTTATGCAACGGCCAATCGCCGCTGGATAAAGGTTATGGTAAACGAACTCGACACACATTACGTAGGGTTCTTTGACTATAACGGCTGGGGCGAGAATGCCAATGAGAAGGTTTACCACCATCACCTGCTGGTTTATCTCAACAAGGGGAAAAACCTTATCGAACTGGGACAATACAAGAAAGAGGGCGCTTATGCCAGCGAAAGCGACAATTCGCCCGCACTTGACCGTTTCACACTTGATCTGGTTTCGTATCCTGAGTATGAGGCTCCTGAACGAAAGGTGAATTTCTATGGCCACACGCTTGCCGAGGCTGCCAAATGGAGCTCAACGTTTGCCGACATTCTTTTCTTTGACCATAACGAGTACACCTCTTCGGTGTCGGAGTCTACATCGGCCACGGTCACGGCTGAATTCCCCTGGCCGGTTGTAATCACAGGCTATGCTTTTGCAACAAGAAACAATACCGATGGCTGGAAAGTGATGATCTCGTCAAACGGAGAATCATGGAAAGAGCTTACGGCTGTATCGACCGAGAAGTCAGGCATCATAAGAACCGTGAGAACAGAAAATCCTTATTCAGATGCGGCCGGAAATGCGGCGAGATTTGTGCGTCTGGAGATTTCGGGCAGCGAGCCTGCATCGCTCGGAGAGTTCTGCCTCTGGGGCAATCCGTATGTGTCGGCTGAATGCCACATGCCGGCAGGTGTGCTTGAGCCGGGATTTGCCGATTTCGAGACTACGCACGAAGGTTTCGACACAGGAGGATGGCACGAGGGGATCGACAAGATGTTCAACGGTATCTGCACAGACCGCTTCACAGTTGCCGCTGACGGCACTGGATCGATGGGCGATTATGATGACATAACCATTGATCTTAACCTTGGCAAGGCTGTGGCTGTGAATTCATATCTGATGGCTGTTCATTACACCACGTCATATGACCGCAATCCGACCCAATGGGAACTTTACAGAGGTGCTGCGGTAACTGAGGCATCACAGTATGACGAAGGGTATGACGAATGGAATCTGATTGATTCGCGTTCAGACATGAATTTCGTGATGCCCGGTTCGGCGCTGCCGATGTATGTGGACAATGAAACCGAATCTGACAGATACCGTCTGGTTATCAAGAACCGTCGTGGCAAGGCCACACATCTTGCCGGATTCCAGATGTTCACCGCTCCTGACTATACCGGAATAGAGGGCGTGGAGGCAAATGCCGGAATCCTGATGGTTTCGGGCGGCGATGGTGTTATCCGGATTCTCGCATCAGCCGGCGAAGCATATGCCGTTTACACTTCGAGCGGTCTGACGGTGGCAACCGGCGAAGGCTCGGCCGATGCGGTGGAGATTGCCGTTCCCCGTGGCATCTATGTTGTGGCCGCTGGCGCAAAAGCCGTCAAAGTGCTTGTGAAATAAGCTGATAACGATAATATGAAGCCGGGAGCGCACAGAGGTGGTTCCCGGCTTCTCTGTATCTGTGCGGAGGGTTTTCTTTCGCATTAAAGACATGGCAAAGGCCTTGAGTCAGGATTTTCAGTTCTGCCTCAAGGCCTGATCAACAATCTGAATTACCTCAGCGTGTATGTGGTGTTGAATGAATTATGATTTCCTGATCGAGGCGTGCCAGATGTCGTAAGTCCATTCGGCATGTCGGCCTTGCTCTGGCGCCACTTCGGGCTCTTCGAGCGCGACGGTGTAATATATGTCGAAGTTGTCGGCCCCATTGATATGGCCGTATTCATCGCGGGCGATACATGCGTTATGGTTGCGCGGAAAGCCGGTGTCGTCGGGCGTTATACGGCAGAGGCTTTCCCATGAGCCTGTGCCGTTTTTGAAGTCAGACAGGCTTATGCGGCATAGTTCAAGCTGGGAGTTGATATAGGCGGGGTAGGAGAGAGGGTGGGGCTGCACGGGTCTGACCATAACTACGGTGCCTGATTCCTGATCAATGGCAATGTCTGAATTGCAGGTGTAGTCGGATGCTGTTCCGGCAATGTTTTTAAGGCCTGCCGATGGCATTGTGCATAAGATGGTTACCGAAGGCGCCGACGTGTCGGACATGTCGGAGAGATCGGCTTGGGCCACCATGATGCGGGTGCCGCTCATGTCGCCGGCGGTGTAGGTAAGCAGAACTTTCCCTTCCTTGTCGAGCGACACTGCCGACGGCTGCCCGGTGCCCCACGACATTGCGCCTCCCGAGAGAAGCTGGTCGTCAGGGCCATACCATCCTTTTGCCACGATCGGCAGGGGATATTTCACCCATGTGTCAGAATCGGCCTGATTGGCAAATGCCACCCCTACTTCGTTGTAATAGTGCTCTTCGGGGCTGCCGAGATAGAACATGGCATAGGTGTATTCGGTGCCGTTGTAGCAGAAGCGGCCTTTTATGACCGAGGGATCGCAGGTGTGCTGACTGTCCCAGCTGCCGGCCTCTCCCGGCTGCAGCACACTTTTAGCGTTGGTGCGCGATGCGTCGGGAGCTATATACAGGTGATAGATGTTGTCGGTCATGACGTTGGCTATCGGATTGCCACAGAAAAACATGTGGCTGCTGCCGTCGGGCAGTTCAAGCACACTCGGGCAGTAGGCGTAACGGTTCTGGGTGGTGAACCCGAATACCCGGCTCTTTGATGTTATCCGGTAGGTGGCTGCAGCCGGTTTCCCGGGCACGGGGGTATTTGCCGGATCATCGGATCCGTCGCCACAGGAGGTGACGGCAGACCCGATGATGTGTGCCAGGAGTATGAGGGAGAACCAGTTCTTAATGTGCATATTTCTCAGGCGCGGCGGTTATCAGTTCTACAAAACGGCGGGCGATATTGTCGCATTGGGAGGAGTCGGAGATCAGATAGCGGCTTTTGCCGTCGGCACGAGGCACGAAACGGGTGCCTCCGTGTCCCTCGACAATGATTTCGCCCGGTTCCGACAGGGTGAAATAGCCGTCGGTTCCTTCGATGGCATATAACACAGATGTCAGATCCCATGTCGGGCGGTCGTAAGGCATGGGGAGATAGGCTTTGTAGGCTTCGACCACGGGATGGGCGTCAGTCCATTTGAAATCGTCGGTTATGCTTTTGGCGGGGTAAAGCACATTTATTCCCAGCTCAAAGGGGGAGGTCACAATTTCAGTGGGCCATTCGGCGAAGACTTTGCGGGCTGCGGCGATGTCGCGCACAACGTTGTATTCGGCCATGTGGCGCAGCGTGTCGTCAGATTCGTTTTCGGTGAAGGATCCGGCCATGGCTACGAGTTGCCTGACTTTTTTTGCCACCAGATCGCGGCCGCCCAGAGGCGATATGCTGTCGGCTCCGGATTCGAGCAACTGGGCGAGGTTGGTGGAGAAACCTACCGAGACAACTGTTACCGAGCTGTCGGGCTGGGCTGAAAGAAGCCGCCGGTACATCTCTACCGACGGGCGCACGAAGCCGTCGGAATCGTGCGAGCGGCTGAACATGGGGTTGCCGGCATCATCTTTCATCTCGACAACGGCAAGGGCATAGTTCACGGCGTCGTTGCAGGGCATGCCGTTTTCCACGCGACCGATAGGGATGTCGGGGTGGCCATACCATGTGGTGAGCAGGTCGAGATATTCAACCGATCCGTTGTCGCGTTTGTTGCTTGACAGGCCGAGCAGTTCGATTTTTCCCTCTTCGGCATATTTCATGAGCATGTCGAAGGCAAGGGCGTCGTCGACATCGTTGCCCATGTCAGTTTCAAAAATCACTTTTACAGGTGTCGGGTCTGAGGCCGGTGTTTTTTCGCCGGCGTTTGAGCAGCCAATGAGCACAGGGAGCATGATGACTCCCGGAAGCAGTCGGGTCAGTTTCATTTTTTCAGTCGGGTTAGTTTTTTGTGGAAATCTTTAAGGTCGAACTGTGCGGAGT
>CAMWTV010000189.1 GCA_947177215.1 uncultured Muribaculaceae bacterium | reverse complement strand
GTGCGTTACCGCCATTATGGAAAACTTACGCAGCAGATGATTGATAAGGTCGCGGCTATGGAGGAGGGAGATGAAAGGCGTCAGGTTGAGATTCTGCTGGCAAACCATATGAAAAAACAGATGCTTGCAGTGAATTCGGACGGTGTTGACGACATGAAGATATTCAAGGATCTCGCTGAACTCTCGCATGGTGCTATAAGGCTTGATCCGGAGGCTGTTCGTCTGTATGAATTCAAGGAGATGCCTGTGCCGGCTTCAGGAAAGAAAAAGAAGAAAAAGAATTAAGATTATAGCCATGATATTGCAGGAGGAACTTCAGAAGGTAGGAAAACTGCTAAAGCCTCACGGAATAAACGGGGAGATTGTGGCTTTGCTGACAGATGATGTGGATCTTGCGGAGGTTTCGTGTGTCGTGATCTGTATCGATGGGATAAATGTGCCTTTTTTTATCAGTTCGGTAAGGCGCAAGAGTTCGGAGACAGATCTGATAACTGTTGACGGAATAAGAGATGAGACTGCCGCCGCAGCTCTGTGCGGTCATGATCTGTATGTGAAGAGGTCGGAAATGCCTTCGAATGATGAATGCGATGGCTTCTACGCTGATGATCTGGTGGGTTTTGATGTTTATTCAGACTGTGAATTAATCGGAAAAATAACAGGAATAAACGACTCAACAGCCAATTATCTGTTTATAATAGAAAGGCCTGACGGATCGACATGTCTGGTGCCTGTCGCAGATGAGTTTATAGACATTCTTGATCCTGAAACCAGAAGAATTGAACTAAGGCTGCCTGAGGGCCTGCTTGATCTTTGATCGTAATAATATTGAGAACTTAAAAAGATTGAATATGGAATTTGATGAAACCAAGGCTGTAGAGCTTATCAACAACCGCCTTAAAGAGCACGGACGAGCCGCGTATGACGATGACCAGGTGCTTAATGTGGTTGATATGATCTGGGATTATTATGAGGAGAATGGTCTGCTTGACATCGAGTCTGATCCGGACGATGACGCCGATGATGTGGAGTCGGAGGTGGTTGACTATGTGACAAGGATGCTCAAGAAGGACAAGCACGCTGTTGTGGCGCCGGAAGATGTGGCCATAATGGTGCGTGCCGAGATGGAATATGAGGACTCTGTTATCTGATAAAGCATCTGATAACTTACGGTAATTAATTTTGATAATGAGAAAAACAGCGGCTTATTTCAGCTCTCTGGCAAGATTGCCGAAGGTGTTGCTTTTGGCGGCATGTTGCTGTGTGTTGCCTGTTGACTGTGACGCGCAGAAGAAAGACAGCGCGCAAGAACAGCTGGTTGATTTGTCGGAACTGTCGATCGACGAGACACTGATGTTGCCCGATGTGCCTGAGAAACAGGCGCCATATATCAAAAGCTATATGCACCGCGAGGCACAGGCATTGCAAAAGATGGGCTATAAGGTCGAGACCATGAGGCAGGGAGAGGTTGTGATTGCAACGATTCCGGCTGACGAGTTGTTTGCCCCTAACGACACTACGCTGCTTCCGGGCGCAGCTGATCTGCTCAAGCCGTTTTTGCCTTATTTCCGCACTCATGGCAAATTTAAGGTTATACTTGCCATGCACTCGGACGATACAGGTTCGAGTGATTATCTGTATGGCCTGACTGAACGGAGGGTTGTATCTCTTTATGATTATTTTGACAGATATGCCGCCCAGACCGATATGCTTCAGGGGTATCCGATGGCTGACAGCGACCCTTTGCGCAACACTCCAAACACGACTGCGGACGGCCGTAGGGCGAACAGACGGCTTGAAATATTCATTGTGCCCGGCCCGATGTTGATAATGGATGCGAAATCCAAGAAAATTTAGTAATTTTGCAATCGGATTCCGTTACGGAATGTTCCCATCCGGAGGATGTAAAACTATTTTCACGACTTACAAAAAGCATTAAATAAAAAACTTGCGATGGCAAAAGAACTTAAAGATCTCACCAAACGCAGTGAGGACTATTCGAAATGGTATCACGAACTTGTTGTGAAAGCCGATCTGGCCGAGCAGAGCGCTGTGCGCGGCTGCATGGTGATCAAGCCTTACGGTTATGCAATCTGGGAGAAGATGCAGGCTACGCTCGACCGGATGTTCAAGGAAACCGGTGTGCAGAATGCCTATTTCCCGCTTCTGATACCGAAATCGTTTCTTTGCCGCGAGGCCGAGCATGTTGAAGGTTTTGCAAAAGAATGTGCTGTTGTAACGCACTATCGTCTCAAGAATGATCCGGAGGGGAACGGTGTGATAGTTGACCCGGATGCCCGCCTGGAAGAGGAACTGATTGTGCGTCCGACTTCAGAAACCATAATCTGGGGAACATATAAGAACTGGATTCACAGTTACCGTGATCTGCCTGTGTTGTGCAACCAGTGGGCTAATGTGATGCGTTGGGAGATGCGTACGCGCATGTTCCTGCGCACGGCGGAGTTCCTCTGGCAGGAAGGCCATTGCGCGCATGCCACCGAAGAGGAATCGGAGGCACGCACGGTGCAGATGATCAATCTGTATGCCGATTTCGCAGAGAAGTATATGGCCATGCCTGTTATCAAAGGTGTTAAATCGGCAAACGAGCGTTTCGCCGGCGCCCTCAACACCTACACGATCGAGGCGATGATGCAGGACGGGAAGGCACTTCAGTCGGGAACATCGCATAACCTGGGCCAGAATTTCGCCAAGGCATTCGATGTGACGTTTGTCAACAAAGACAACAAGCCTGAGTATGTGTGGGCTAACTCATGGGGTGTATCTACCCGCCTGATGGGAGCTCTTATCATGTCGCATTCGGACGACAACGGTCTGGTGCTTCCTCCTCATCTGGCTCCGATACAGTGTGTTATTGTTCCGATTTACAAGAACAACGAGCAGCTGGCCGAGATCTCGCGCCATGTGGAGCCTATCGTGAACCAGCTTCGTGAGCTGGGAGTGAGTGTTAAGTATGACGATGCCGACAACCGCCGTCCCGGCTTCAAATTTGCCGATTATGAACTTAAAGGAGTGCCTGTGCGTCTGGCTATCGGCGCCCGTGATATAGAGAACGGCACGATAGAGGTTATGCGCCGCGACACACTTGAAAAGCAGGTTGAGCCGATTGAAGGGATTGCCGAGTTTGTCAAGGGGCTGCTTGAAGAGATCCAGACGAATATTTTCCGCAAGGCTCTCAATCACCGCGAGGAGATGACCCGTGAGGTCGATACTTACGATGAATTCAAGAAAGAGATAGAAAAGGGTGGATTCCTGCTCTGCCATTGGGACGGAACGCCGGAAACGGAGGAAAAGATCAAGGCGGAGACCAAAGCCACGATAAGGTGCATACCTCTCGACGGAGACAAGACTCCCGGTTTCTGCATGGTTACCGGCAAACCGTCGAAACAGCGTGTTATTTTTGCCCGCAGTTATTGACCGAAAGAAATGAACCATCCGGTAATAGCCATAGTAGTGCCTTGCTTCAATGAGGAGCAGGCACTACCTGTTTCTGTACCACAGATGCTTGCGGTGCTTGACGGTCTTGTAGCCGAGGGGCTTGCCTCGTCGGAAAGCTATGTTCTGCTTTGCAATGACGGCAGCAAGGATGATACGTGGAGAGTCATAACCGAGCTTCATCAGGCGGATGCGAGGGTAAAGGGTATTTCTCTGGCCCATAACCGTGGCCATCAGAATGTTTTGCTGGCCGGTCTGATGACGGTGTGCGACAGGTGTGATGCCGCGATTTCGATTGATGCCGACATGCAGGATGATCCGGCTGCCATAACAGAGATGGTCAGGCGGTTTAAGGAGGGGAAGGAGATTGTGTATGGCGTCAGGTCTTCACGCAAGACGGATACGTGGTTCAAGCGCACAAGTGCCCATGCGTTCTATTCCTTTCAGAAAAAGATGGGTTTGGAGACGGTGTTCGATCATGCCGATTACCGTCTGATGAGTAACCGTGCGCTTAAGCTGCTTGGAGAGTACGGCGAATCAAATCTGTTTCTACGCGGCATTATTCCCCAGATAGGTCTGGAGAACGATATTGTGACCTATGCAAGGAGCGAAAGGGTTGCCGGAGAGTCAAAATATCCGTTCGCGAAGATGCTCGCGTTTTCGATTGACGGGATCACTTCGTTTTCGGCAAGGCCTATGCGTTGGATTTTCATGACCGGTCTGACGCTGTTGTTTATTGATATTCTTGTGGCGGTGTATGTGTTTGTGTCGCTGCTGTTCAGTTCGCATATAAGTGCGGGTTGGGCTTCTCTGATGCTGTCGGTATGGGCGCTGGGGAGTCTGATTCTTATTGCGATCGGTATTGTGGGGGAATATATCGGGAAGATTTTCACTGAGGTGAAGCACCGGCCGAGATATGCTGTGGCTGATATGCTGTGGGATTGACCGGGACTTGATTCCAATAATTTCAGCCAGATACTTATAAAACATTGCGCCGTGCGGATCAGACCACACGGCGCAATGTTTTACTGGAGTGTTGGAGTTGGTTTATTTCCGTGCTCCGAAGGTTATGTTCATTCCGAGAGTAAGCTGTGCCGAGATACGGCCGACGGGAACGTACTGAGGTGTTACTTTGAAGATCTGGTGGTCGCTGCCGATGAAGAAGTTGAATCCGCAGGGATGGAAGTTGATCATCCATCCGAATGAATCGCCGTAGGT
>CAMWTV010000188.1 GCA_947177215.1 uncultured Muribaculaceae bacterium | reverse complement strand
GTCAAACAGCGAGAACACTATCTTGGCCGGCCCTATTGTCGGATCGTCGGCATAAAGTTTCTTCATATACATCGGCGACAGAGCCGTTACCCAGCCCGAACAATGGACTACGACAGGCTCCCACCTCAGCTTTTTCACCGTTTCCATCACACCGCGCACAAAAAACATCATGCGCTCGTCGTTATCTTCGGGGGTCTCCCTTATCTCAAGATCTGAAACAGCATGATGCTGGAAGAAGTCTTCATTATCAATAAAATAGACCTGCATGCGCGATGACTGCAAAGTGGCCACTTTGATAATGAGCGGGTGATCGGTATCGTCGATCACGATGTTCATCCCCGACAGGCGGATAACCTCGTGAAGCTGGTTCCGGCGTTCATTGATACATCCGTATTTTGGCATGAAAGTGCGCACTTCAATGCCATGTTCCTGCACTTTATGCGGCAGTTTCTGACAGATTTCGCCTAAAGCCGACGGCTTCAGATAAGGCGTGATTTCTTGTGAAATATACAGAATTTTCTTGTTCTTACCCATAAGATTTCGTAAGCGTGATGCAATTTTCCGCCTGAAAAGCGTGACCGTAGCATCTACGGCAGCTCCGCAGGTGAAGAATAACACACAAAGTTACAAAAAATTTCGCAATTCGCAGGCAACAATCGCCGCATGTTGGCCATGACACAGTTTGCTTTCGCAATTAAAGATTCCGTAAGAATCTTTGTCCCCGCGCCATACTCATAACATTTTAATTCAAACTCCGCATATTCAACATGCAATCGTAACAATAACACACCACTTTGATATACAACCAGCGAACAGGCGCACCATAAAACCTTACGCGCGTTTAAGATATTTTAGGAATCACATCATGTTTGCTCGAAGAAAATAATTTTTGTAACTTCGCATGTGATAAGGATAAAACCCAACGATTTGCATATGTTTAATTTTTTCAGAAAGAAAAACCAGGAAAAGCCCCGGATGTTTTTCCAGACCGACATACACTGCCACCTTGTGCCGGGAATTGACGATGGTCAGAAAACCGCCGAGGGGGCGGCCGACCTTGTGGCACATGAAAAAAGCTGGGGAATAAACCGCATTATCTGCACCCCCCACATAACTCAGGACACCTTCGAAAACACCCCTGAAACCATAGTGCCGGCATTTGAAAAACTGCAGGCTGCCGTGCGCGAGGCCGGAGTGGAGATAAACCTTGATTACTCGGCCGAGCACCGTCTTGACGGCTTTTTCATCGACCAGCTTGAGAAAGGAAACATACGGCCTTTCCCCAACAACTATCTGCTGGTCGAGAACTCGTTCGTGCAGGAAGGCTGGAACCTTGACCAGACACTTTTCGACATCACGCTCAAAGGCTTCCGTCCCATACTCGCACATCCGGAACGCTATTTATATTACTTCGACAAGCCGCAACGTTACGTCCAGCTCCACTCGTCGGGCACACTTTTTCAGATCAACCTTCTGAGTCTTGCGGGCTATTACGGACGCAATGAGAAAAAGATAGCCGAAATGCTGATTGAAAAAGACCTCGTTGACTTTGTTGGCACCGACATGCACAATCACCGCCACTGCGAGGCAATCGAGGCCTACATAGGTTCGAAAGATTTCAGCCGCCACGCCGCGAAGCTTCAGGGCAGGATACTCAACGACAGAGCATTTATATAACCACTCCTCACGGAGGTCACCTGTTTCGCATCGCGAGCTGACGCCTTACCGACTCGGCATGTATCGCGGCAAGCATGCCTGAGATAAACTCCCTGTCAAGTCCCATGGCCGTTCCTTTGTCGACTCTCGATTCCATCAGAGCCTCATAACGCTCCGGCTGAAGCACAGGCATATTGCTTGCATGCTTTAGTTCACCGATCTCATCGCTCACAGCCATGCGTTTAACCAGAATTTCAAGAAGCTCGTCGTCAAGCATATCGATCCTCGAACGGAGCATCATCAAATCAGCCGAAGTATCTGAAACAGGCTTTCCGACCAGCGAAATCATCAGCTCTTTAAGTTCTGAAGGGGTCAGCTGCTGGGCCGCATCGCTCAAGGCTTTTTCCGGACAGCAGTGACTCTCAATTATCAGTCCGTTGAATCCAAGCGCGCAGGCTTGTCTGGCAACAGGCCCGACAAGTTCCCTTTTCCCGCCTATATGGCTCGGGTCGCACAGCATCTGCAAACGCGGCATAAGCCGGTGAAGCTCAATCGGAATGTGCCACTGTGGCGGATTGCGATAATAACTTCTTCCATATTCACTGAACCCTCGATGCACCGCCGATATGCGTCTCACTCCGGCATTATAAAGACGCTGCATAGCTCCGATCCATAACTCCAGATCGGGATTAGCCGGATTCTTGACCATTACCGCCACATCGCCACACCCTTTCAGTGCCTCAGCTATCTCCTGCACGGCAAACGGATTCACCGTTGTGCGTGCTCCGATCCACATCACATCGACACCACTTTCAAGAGCCTGCTCCACATGCAACGGAGTGGCCACTTCAGTGGCTACAGGCATTCCGGTCAGGCAACGGGCCTCTTTAAGCCATTCGAGCCCGGCCGCACCACACCCTTCAAAACAGCCCGGACGGGTACGCGGCTTCCATATTCCGGCACGGAACACGTCGGCTCCGGCCTCTTTCACGCCTACTGCCGCCGACATCACCTGTTCACGCGATTCCGCGCTGCAAGGGCCAGCGACAAGCACCCGCCCCCCATTCTTCGGCGTTACAGCCTCGCGCAAGCCGGCGAAAGTGTCGCGCAGTTCATCTTTTATATCAACTGGTTTTCCGCTCATAACAGTCTGCAAAGTTAGTCAATCCCACTGTCATTTCACAACCCGGAGCCAACAATTAATTTCTGCCGGCCCCACGAAAATCCGGTTCAATATAATCAAGCCACGCAGCCCGACAGTCCGCCACAACATAACGACGAAGGAGGTGGGCCGGAAATTCCGACACACCTCCTGATTCAGTCTGCGGGTCATCAGCCTTGAACATCAGGCTGTCAACGCCTCATTCAGTTACCGGGCACGAAGATCACGATGCGGTTCCAGTTGTTGACATCGTAAACCTGCTCAGAGCTGCCTTCGGCTTCAACCGACAGGCGGTTTTTGTCAATGCCATATGTCTTTGTAAGAGCGTCATAAACCGCCTGCGCGCGCTTCTTTGAAAGATCCATGTTATAGTTTGCAGTTCCTGTATCCTTATCAGCATATCCTTTGATGAGCACATTCACACCGGGATTGGCCTTAAGATATTCGGCTGTGTTGTAAACATTCACCATCTCCTCGTTTGAAATCTTGGCAGAGTTGATTGTGAAGCGCACGGTCGACATCATCGGAGCGGTCTCGACAACCTCCGGACAATCGGGAACCACAACCTCCGGGCATGGCAGCTGCGACTGGGCTACAGCAAGAGCGGCCGAAGTGGCGGCAAGTTCACCACGCAGGGCGTTGACCTGACCGTTAAGCGAGTTGATATAGGCCATATCCTTGCAGGCATTATAGGCCTGATATTTCACACCGCCGAGATTGAACGACAGACCACCGGTGGCCTGGATGTTGATGTCGACCGGATGACCGTAGACAGCACCGTTGAAGTTGTCGCCATAGAAGCTTGCACGGCCTTCAAGGAAGAAGTCGACATACTGGCACAGGCGGAAACGGAACTGGATACCGGCCGACACAGGCAATGTCCAGACACGGCGCTTGATCGAACCGTCTTCATTAACCGTGTTGCTTCCTTCCGATTTGATATCCCATACGTATGTTCCGCCAAGACCTACAAACGGAATCACGCTTACCGGACGCGACGGGTTGACACCTCCCAGCGAGTTACACATATCCCACATAAGGTCGAAATTAAGATTTCCGTAACGGGCTTTGCTGTAACTGTCGTTGTCCCAGTGCATGGCGCCGTAATAACCGCTGAAGCGGAATCCGATATAAGGCGAGAACCATTTACCGAAGCCAAGATTGTAGGCTGCCGTGATATGGCGCTTTGCCTTGCCGTCATCGAGTTTGTTCTCTACCAGAGGCACATCAATGCCGGCGCCAAGCTGGATAAACCAGTTGTCTGTGCGGCCAACGCTATACTGCGTCTTACAGTTGGCCACTTCATCCACCGTTACGCTTTCTTCCTCCACGACAAACGCATCCTGAGCTGCTGCAGACTGAGCTGTCCAGAGTCCCGCACAGGCTGCGAACATAACTAAAAACGAATTTTTTTTCATCTCAAAATAGAATTTAGTTTACAATTTAGTTGATCTCTCATAAAGTGCCGCCCGTCAGGGGGCTTCCATACCGGAAGCGTGCTTTCTTTCATTTCCCTCGGAGCACCGACGTTTGACTTTATAACGTCATTAGAGTTTTTTTGGTTCAGTTCAGCATCCTTAAACCTAAACACCGGTATAACCGGTTACAGCCCATCCGCACAATCCGGATTCAGCGTTACTATCCGATTCAGCGATAAGCAGATGCAAAAAAGGCCTTGTGTCATTTTCTGACACAAGGCCCTATGATTGAGCTTAGAACGGATAACCCGTTTCTGTATTATTCAAATTCGATCAGCGGAGCATCAGTACCCACCACTTCGTCGATCTTCACAAACACGCGCTTCACGGTCAGATCGCGGTCAGCCTCAAGATCATTCTCCATCTTCATGGCTTCATACACCATCATCACC
>CAMWTV010000187.1 GCA_947177215.1 uncultured Muribaculaceae bacterium | reverse complement strand
ATTTCATGTATCTTCATACATCGAAAGTTTTGCACTTCGATTTTGAAAGTACATAAAAAAAATGCCATTTCGCATGCACCGTAAGCTGATGCTGGTTGTTTCCCTTGCGGCTCTTCCTTCAAAGAGGCTGATCAGCCCGGAGCGGGACTCCAGAATAACCCTCATTCTCTTATAAGTCCGTATGGAACTGAACCAAATGGGCGTAAGTGATGTTTTCTGAGTAAACAATTGTCAACCAGATAGCTTGATATGAAAAAAATAGGTATTTTTTATGGCTCGATGACTGGAACCACTGCCGACATTGCCCGTCGCATCGCCCGTTTGCTCGAGGTGAAAGAGAAGGATGTTCACGATGTCGGGCAGACTGCTCCGTCTGAGGTGGCCGGTTATGACATTCTTGTGCTCGGCTCAAGCACTTGGAACAACGGTGAACTTGAAGAGGAATGGGCTGACTTCATCGCCGGGCTTCAGGTCATCGACTTACGCGGCAAACAGATTGCCTTGTTCGGTTGCGGTGATGAGACAATGAGCGACACCTTCTGCTCTGCGGTCGGAGAATTACACAACCGTCTGAAAGACACCGGAGCCGAATTCATTGCGCCTTACAACACGATAGGCTACTCTTTCACCGCATCTCTTGCAAAGCCTGACGATGCCCTTGAAGCATATGGGCTTTTGCTTGACGAGGTTAACCACCCTGAGCTTACAGCACCTCGTCTGGCAGGCTGGACATCGCTTGTAAGAGACGCGCAAAATGACTGATTCAGGAATTGTGGTTTCCGTCAGTCGGATTCCGACAGAAACTGTTCAGGTGTGCCGGTTTATTTTCCGGCACACCTGAATCTATGTCTGCCACCATCTGCAAGGCATCGCTGAGATTCTTTGCCGTCTTGGCCATCTGACAGCGATTGCCTATCTTTGTCAGAAAAAAGTAAGTGTTCAAATTTAATTTATACAATGTAAAAGATTTTCGTTCACTTGCTATCGGTTAAATTTGAACTCTTGCTTATAATCTTTAGCATTAAAATAAATGTCAATGAAAAAAAATTTTGTTTATCTGGCAGTGGCAGCCATGATGCTTACCGGGTGCAGCGAGAAGCCGATGGTGGCTTCGCCCGACGGAAACATTGTGGTTGACTTCGCTTCCGATGCCGAGGGGCATCCCACATATTCCGTATCAGTCGGCGGAAATCAGCTGATAGCTCCTTCTCGTCTTGGCGTGGTTACACGCGGCGGCATTCTCCCTTCCGGAGGAAATCCCGAAGTGTCACACTCATCTTTCAACGAAATCTGGCACCAGCCATGGGGTGAGAACAAAACTGTCGAGAACCGGTATAACGAGATGGCTGTGAAGCTTGCCGGTGACGATGCCGACGTAACATTGCGATTCCGTGTGTTTGACGATGGCATTGCGTTCCGTTATGAATGGAACGTTTCTTCTGCCGATTCGGTCGTTGTGACCGACGAACTCACAGAGTTCAATTTTGCCGTTGACGGTCGTTCGTGGTCTATTCCGGCAAGTTTTGAGACATATGAACTCAACTATCAGACACTTCCGGTGTCGCAGGTTATGAATGCCAACACCCCGTTCACATTCGTTACCGATAATGGCATCTATGGTTCTGTGCATGAGGCGGCTCTATACGATTATCCCGAAATGGTGCTGCGACGCGATTCTGTAGGCACTCCTTTGAAAGCCGACCTCGCACCTCTTCCCGACGGCGTGAAGGCTTATCTTCCTTCGGCATTCACCACTCCGTGGCGCACGATACAGATCGGATCTAAGGCCGTTGACCTGATAAATTCGGCCATGATTCTCAACTTGAACGAACCGTCTAAGATTGCCGATACCTCATGGATCAAGCCACAGAAATATGCCGGAATCTGGTGGGGAATGCACCTCGGCACCCAGACCTGGACAATGGGGCCGCGCCATGGCGCCACAACCGAAAACGCCATCAGATATATTGATTTCGCCGTCGACAACAATCTTCAGGGTGTGCTTTTCGAAGGGTGGAACGAAGGTTGGGAAAACTGGGGCGGAAACCAGCACTTCGATTATCTGAAAGCCTATGATGATTTCGACATCGACAGCATCGCCGCCTATGCAGCCAGCCGTGGCATCGAACTGTGGATGCACAATGAGACCGGAGGCAACATTCCCGAATATGAAGCGGCCCTCGACAGCGCCTTCGCATATTATCAATCGCTCGGAGTGCACACCGTAAAGACCGGATATGCCGGCGGGTTCAAAGATGGCTACCTGCATCACTCTCAATATGGAGTGCGCCATTATCAGAAAGTTGTCGAGACTGCCGCCAGATACCGGATAATGCTCGATGTTCATGAACCGATTAAAGAGACCGGCATACGCCGCACCTGGCCCAATATGATGACCCGTGAGGGTGCGCGCGGCATGGAGTGGAACGCGTGGTCTGAGGGCAACGATGCCGCCTATCTGACAACACTCCCGTTTGTGCGCCTTCTCTCAGGCCCGATGGACTATACCCCGGGAATTTTCGACATTGACTATTCCACAGCCAAAGCCGACAAAGGACGAATTGAATGGAATGGCCCCAACGCCCATTGCTGCATCAAGACTACTCTTGCACGTCAGATAGCAAACTGGGTAATCATATATTCGCCATTGCAGATGGCGGCCGACCTTATGGAAAACTATCAGGACAATGAGGCATTCGGTTTCTTCCGCGATTTCAACGCCGACTGCGACCGCTCCGAAGCCTTGCAGGGTGAAATCGGCGAATACATTGTGGTGATGCGTGCTGCCGGAAACCGTTTCTATCTCGGAGCCGGAACAGGTCTTGAAGGGCGCACACTCACACAGCCGTTATCTTTTCTCGACAAAGGCGTTACCTATAACGCGGTGATCTATGCCGACAAACCGGGTTCCGACAACCCCGAGGATATAGCTATAATCCGCCGTCAGGTAACATCGTCCGATACCCTTACGATAGAAATGAATCCCTCGGGAGGTCAGGCCGTGACATTCATCCCGGCCGACTGAAAACATATTTGCCTGCAAAAAGCCGGGCCATGTGTCAGAATTCAGGATCTTGACACATGGCCCGGCTTATATCTTCAGATAGAGATGATGTTGTCAGAATTTCACCACCAGGTCGGCAACAATTTTGTCTCTTTCTCCTGCAGGAGCGCTGACATTGTTCATGTGAAAATATTTCTCATAGTTAAGGCGCACAAGCGCTTTCACCGCTTTCCGCTCGAATGAGAGGGTAGACCCGACCGTGATTCGGTGACGGCCCGGATTGTCGGTTACCAGTTTGCCCTCGGCATCGGCTGTTCCTGTAGAATGGTCGGTCATACCGTCATAACGACCCTGAAACGAGAGCTGGTTGAACACGGTTTTCTTCAAAGGCAATCCATAAGATGCAAACATATTCCAGGCGTGGGCGTCGGGATGTTGATTTCTGGCGTAATGTTTTACCTGATACTCTCCCTCCACAATCCATCGCCCGGTTGCCCATGTCAGGGCGCCGTCACCTCCGGTAATACGCACACAATCGGGATGGGCCGAGATAAATCCTCCGCTTACGGTCACATTGCTGATACGGTATAAAGCCTTTGCCGCGAAATTCATCTCATGCTGCCACACAGCGTGATTCGATGTAGGTGCGGAGTTGAACACTCCGGCCTCTATCGTCAGCGGAATCTTGTCGCAATAATATCCGGCTTTAAAACCTACCTGACGCATATTCATCATATGTTTTGCCAGAAACGAACGGTTCGAAAATATATATGTGCCCGGAGCGCGGAAAACGTCGACTCCGTAGGGCACCCGGAACTGGCCGGCCTGTATCTTCCACTGTTTCAGGAATCCCCATCGCGCGTAAGCGTCAAGAAACTGAATTTTACCCTGCTGACAGGCATCTATCATGATAAAATAGGTCAGATCTCGCATTATATTGCCTCCAACCGATACTCGCGCGTTTCTGACCTGAAACCGTTCGGCGAAATCATCCCCGTCGAATTCTCCTTCCCAACGGCTTATGATAACTCCGTGAATTTTCGGGATATAGTCCACGTTGTCGCTTTCACCCTCTGTAAAAGTCGTTGTGGTGGTAGTTGTAGTAGTTGTTATAGTCTGTATTTCTGCAGATTCACTGCACACTGCGCTGTTTATCGCCATGGCCGCCATTACCGGGGCCAACATCTCTCGTGTCATTTTCATGCTGCAAAATTAGCAAAATTTTTTCTGACGGAGAGGTTTGAATTCAAATTCAAGTGGCATTGCTGCCGATGCAGTCCGTTCATTTGCCCCAGCGCAGCCGTTGCAGTTCGGCCGACCGGTTCTCTGCCGGATTGTCGCAATGGCGCCAGAACGCATGCCCCTGAAGCTCGTCAGGCAGAAACTGCTGACGCACAAAATTACCGGGATAATCGTGGGCATACTTGTAATCGGCCCCGTATCCGAGCTTCTTCATCAGATTGGTAGGCGCATTGCGGATGTGGAGCGGCACCGGAAGGTTGCCCGACTGCCTGACTTCGGCAAGGGCTGCGTCGATAGCCATATATGCAGAATTGCTTTTTGGTGATGTGGCGAGATATATGGTGCACTCCGCTAAGGGGATGCGGCCCTCCGGCATCCCGATTTTCTTGATCACATCGAATGTGGCGTTGGCCAGTAGCAACGCATTTGGGTTGGCCAGACCTATAT
>CAMWTV010000186.1 GCA_947177215.1 uncultured Muribaculaceae bacterium | reverse complement strand
ACCTTCACCAGCGCGCTCAGGTTATATCCGTCGCCGTTCGTATTTTCAGTCACACTTACCCAAATTCCCCCGTCCGCGCTCTTTACAACCGAACCGATTCCGGCTCCGGGCTGCACGATATCCATCGCCACGGTTTTCTCAACCCTGTCGTTGACCGCATCTATAACAAGCAGCCCGTATGACTGATGCGCGGCAAACACCCTGTCGCCACTCTTTATCATCATTCCGCACTGTCCGTGATACAGGGCGCAGTCAGGATTGGCAGTCGCAAGATTGTCTGTGCCAAAAGGGTTCTCGGTTCCGGCAATCTGCCCTGTCACCGAATAGTCAGCCAGATCCATAACCCAGATGCCGTTCGATGTCGACACATAACCCTTCGATGCCGATACACCGACAAAAGCCCTGCCGTCGGCACGGGCGCCCGAAGGGTCTATCGCCTCCACCTGTGCCACAAGCTTCATTGTCACACCGTCAAGCACTGTGACAATGCCGCCCGGTGCAGCCGATCCGGGATCGCGCGCCTCCTTGGCTATCACATAAAGCTTCCCGTCATGATATGTGCCGTAGCAATTGGTCGACCCCATATATTTACCCGGATTCTCGGTGGCAAACACATTATAGCTCCAGTATTCATTCTCCAGCCTGGGCTGAAGATAGTTTATCGACGAATCAACTTTGCCATACTGGCTCTCGTTTATTACTATTATTCCGTCGGTATAATCTTTTGCAACCGCACTGCCTCCGCTGCATGCAGCCGCCACAACCATACCGGCAATCACTAACGCCGTAGTCCTCATATCCTTAATGTTTGTCAAAATTTTATCTTTAGTCAAATTATAAAAATTCCTGTCAGTCAACATGCAGATCACGCGCATGGCCTATCTCTGTCGAGGTCTCCCCTATCCGTCCGCAATACTGGTTGACTCCCGTATATACTCTGATGAAATCCACACCGGGCAGCCTCACCGGCATTCCGAAACTGTCAACAGCCCAGCCTATGTCAAAGCTGTTGAGGTCTGCCTCGCTGTTGGGATGATTGTCGACATACCCCCACCCGAAGCTGTGAAGCTTGAAATAGCTCCCGTTGCCGAAAACATCCTCTACGTTCCCCGGCAGCCGGCTTCCTGAAAACTCGAGTGTCGCGCAGTCAAGCCACAGCGGATAATAGCACTGGCTGTTTTCTATGTTTTTCGCCACATATCCCGTTTCTCCGAGGCTGTCGTCCCAGCGGATATACTCCGCATCAGTGATATAGCGCCCCGATGGCACAGGAGCCTTCCCCTCAACCGGAGCCTGATACACAATCGAATACCCCTTCAGTGTACCCGGAGAATTATAGTCACTGCCTGCCAGTTCATACCATTCGTCGTCAGGCAGACCGTTTCCGTTCGCGTCGATCGACACCTCTACAATGCCCGGTTCGCATGATCCGGCTTTCTCTTCCTCCTCACCCTCATCATAAAAAGCGTTTCCGAGAATCATGAAATCCGGCACCCCATCCACATTGACCACCGTATGGTCAAAACCGAAAACAACATATCCGCCATAGGCGCCGAGCGATATCAGCTCATTCCTTTCACCACCTATCGCCTCTTCCGCCTTGCGGCGCATATCCTCGGCCGAATCTCCGGCATCATACCAGGGCATCTTGTTCACAAACTGTCCCGGAGCGGGACAATAATCATACACCCGCGATATAAACCGGCTGTAAGCCACCTCCTCCTCTACCACATTCACTGTAAAGTTAAACGTAAATGGGTTCTCGCTGTCTGCAAGCTCGAACCTGAGATGATACACACCCGCCTGAGCCTCTACAAAAATCAACTCACGCGAAACTGCCAGCGTCACCTCCGTTCCGTCACTCCGTTCAAGAATCCAGCGGTATTCATCACCCTCGAATGCCGGCTCCAGAAACAGTTTCTGCATCCGTGCCACGATATAGCTGTCGTCCAGACCCAGAGTAATCATCGGGCTTTCCGTCTGACATCCATGCAACAACACACCCAGACTCAGACACAATGCCGACACCGGCACAAAACCTGCTCTTCTCATAACTCTTCACTCCTTTCCGGCTCTGTCACGAAAGCCATGGCGGCGGGAATATCACCTGTTCTGACACTCCATTTCAGCGCCCCGTCGCTGTCAATGCAATATAGCGTTCCCGAACTTACATAATTCCTCGCGTCCGAAACAAAAACATCTCCCGTCCGCTCATTCACGGCCAGCCCGTAAGGCACGGCTATACGCTTTTTCAGGTCATCGTCAACAAAACTCCGGCCTGTCAGCTCCAGGCTCTCCAGGTCAAGGATTCCGTAACTCACCTCATTGCTCTGGGTTGTAGGGTTCCAGTCTGTGGCGAAAAAATAAAGCCGGTCGCCATGAATCGCAAAATTCGTGCAGCTGAACGGAAAACTCCGGCTCACTGCAAACTCGCCTGTCACCTCGTCACGCTCAAGCATAAACAGCCGCGAAGGTATGTCGTCATTGTTCCCCCGCGAATTCACCCACAGCCGGCCCCGGTTATCCAACCTGAGACGATGCAGATTTATAGCCACATCTATCAGCCCGGTCTGTTTCATTTTTTCTGTATCCACAACCGAAACTGTAGTGTCATAGTCCGGCTGACGGTATCCCCCTGAATTGGCCACATAGAGCCGTCCTCCGGCAAAAGCCATCTCCTCCGGCTGATAGCCCACAGTAACCCTGCGTGTCACCGCAAGCGAAAGGGTATCAACCTCATAAACCATCCCCTTGGGCGCGTTTTGGCTTATCTGCACAGGCCCCACATACGAGCTTACATAAGCCTTGCCGTCATTGAACGCCAGATACCTGCAGTTGGGAATATCAATCTGTCCGAGTCTGATTCCCGTAGCCACATCCATAACCTCCACCTTATGCGAGCAGTTGATTACCGCATAAAGTTTCGAGCCGTAGATCTTTATGTCATTCCCAACATCTCCGAGCTCTTTTATAACCCCGGGATTACGCTCTGCATATATATTGCGGTAATATACCCCGTCGCTGTAATCATAATAGTCGAGCGAACATTTGTTCGACCCCATGTTTCCTTCGTTTAGCAGATAAAAACCTATCACACCGCTTGTGGTGTCGGTTTCGCCAACACAGTCTTTCTCTTCCGGAATCACAAGCACATCGCCCCTGCATCCGGCCAGCGCCAGCAGCGTCAAAACTGCGACAAATGCCTTCATATTACGCGACATATCGGCTCTTATCATAACTCTACTCTGAATGTAAATCTGAAATTACGTTTCGGCATCGGGTAATTCGCGATAACATCATAGTCCTGGCTCAGAAGGTTGTTTATCTCGGCAAGCACCCTGATCCCCACACCTGACACACTGAAATCCTTGCTCAGCGACACATCCGAAGTGTACCACGGTTCGGTGTAGTTATACAGAATATTCTCTTGCTGGTTATATCTCTCACCCACATAGATAAAACTGTAATTCAGCCCCCAGCCGCGCCACGACGCATTGACAACAGCCGAACCCGAATGCCGCGGTATATACGGAATCTGGTCTCTGTAATAGCTGTCGGTGGGATCGGTAATATCAATCGCCTCCTGAAACGTGTACTGGCCGCGCAGCGTCACAAGCAGAGATCCGGCCGGATTGACCGTAGCTGAAGCCCCGAGATCGATACCCTTTATGCGCACCCGGCCGAGGTTAAGCATAGTCCACCTGAACTGCTGCCCTTTGGGATATGCCACAATCTTGTTTGTCACATAATTCAGATAAGCGTCGGCATTCACATTCCATCCTCTCAAAAAACCTGAGGCCATCTCTTTTCTGACAACTGCCCCACCGTTATATTGCACCGCCCTTTCAGGATCAAGTCGCGAATTGCCCATATCGGCATAATAGAGATCGTTGAATGTAGGCATTCTGAACGAATGCTTGTAGAATGCCCTTAACTCCAGTGCTTTGAAGCTCCTGACCGGCACAACCGACGCAAACACGGCCGGTGTAAAGGCCTTACGGTCGGGCATGGTCTTCCCTCCCACACGGTCGTCAATGAAAGTCGCCGCCGCCGAGGCCTGAACCCTGACCTGAGGCAGATTCATGGCTGTGGCCACTGATAGCATGTGCGTATAACGGTCTGGCTTCTTGAAATCGCGCATATCCGTTGTCAGGCTGTTCCACTGAAAATCATAACTCGCCGACACATGCCAGAAACGGAGCAGCCTGAAACTGTTGGCCGTCGACACATACATCTCTCTCTGGCGGTAAAGATTGTCAACTTGAAGCTGCCTGTCGTCGTTGTTCACATAATGCGTTCTGTAAAAGGCATATTTCACATTAAACAGTGTCGAAAACCGGTCGAACACAGCGTTATACGATCCCTGCACAAACGAATTGTTATCCCACTGCCGCTCACCACGCCTCCACACATTGTTGACTATCGCTCCGGGAATCCCTCTCTCTGAGTTATAATGATACCCCTTCACATGCCACTCACCGCGGGCTGTCGAACCGTTGATGTTCATCTCCAGACGCATCGCCTCTATATCGCCGTTCTGCCTCACTGCCGTTGTGTCATAAGCCACATCACCGCCGGGAGTCACCCTTCGGTATCGGAATCTGTATTTCCCCGACGACGAGATCCATTCACCGCTCAACGATGCGTTTACCGAAGGTCTCAGCTGCAGCTCTATCAAAGCCGACGGATTGAGCAGATCGAACGACCCGCACCTTACAGC
>CAMWTV010000185.1 GCA_947177215.1 uncultured Muribaculaceae bacterium | reverse complement strand
GTATTGGTCGAGGGCCAGGCCGTTCATGCCGAGATGCTTTACAGCATAGTTTCTGAAATCGTTGTTGATATGATTCATAGAAATGTAAATTTTGTTCGGGAACTTTGGTTAGTCAAAGATAATACATTTCGATGGAAAATGCCAAGAAATAACATCAAAAAATCTATAAGACATCGCCACTTGCTGTGAAAAATGCGAAAGACCGCCCCGACAGCCTGTTATAGGCGTCGCGGGGAGGTCTTTCGTGGTCTTTAACTAAAGGCGATCTCTTATTTGGCCTGTGCGAGGTTCTTGAACTCGTCGAGGCTCACGGTCTTGGCTTCGAGGCTGATCTGGCCCTTGATGGCGTTGAAGAGCTTGCCGTTGGCAACATCCTCGCGGATGCGGCCGGCATAGTTTCTGTCTTCAAGAATCCGTTTGGCATAGTTGGTCAGGGTCTCGTCGTCCATGTTGGTCATGCCATACTGGGCGAACTGCTGGAAGGCGATGGATTTCGCGAATCCGAGCATATCCTCATCGGTTACTTTCACATCGAGGTTCTCGGCGATTTTGCCGCGGAGAAGTTCCCATTTGATCGACTGTTCCATCTTGGCATACTCCTCGTCAACGTTTTCGGGAGTGAGACCCTCGTTGCGGGCAACAAGCCATTTCTTCAGGAACGCAGCGGGAAGTTCGAAGTTGCCGAATTTCTCCATGAGAAGCTTCTGTGCGTCACGGCTGAAAAGATGGTCGCTGTTGGGAGCAAGCTGGGTTGCGATCATTTTGCGGAGTTCTGCGAAATACTCCTCTTCGGTTGTGAATGTCGCGCCGGGGAAAACCTCTTTGTAGAATTCCTCGCCATGCTCGGCGGGTTTGAGCACGATGATTTCAGAAATAGCCATCTCGAAGTCGCCTTTGACATCGGCGGCTTTCTCTTTTTCGATGTGGAGCATCGAGGCAAGTTCGGCAGCGTTGCCGTTGCAAGTGGCCGACGGGTTGAAAACCACCTTGTCGCCTACTTTCTTGCCGAGGAAGAGGGCGGCCTGGTCTTTGTCGGTGAAATACATCGGGGCTACAATGCCGTCGACAACCTGAATGGCGTCTTCCTCAGTCTTTACAGTGCCATCGGCGTTAAGCTCCATGATGGCGCCTTTGACAAGGGCTTTGGCGTCGACTTCCTCGCCGGGAACCTGGGCGCCGAAACGCTCGCGAAGGGCGGTGTCCTGATCGTTTGCCATCTGGTCGGAAACTTCGATGGTGTAGAAAGGCATCGAAACCTCTTTGTCGAGAGTTACATTGATTTCGGGAGCGAATCCGATCTCATATTCGAAAGTGTAGTCGTTGTCGTCGAGATTGATCTCCTTGACTTCTACAGGGAGGGGCTCGCCGAGCACCTCGAGTTTCTCATTACGGATAAATTCGATGACCGCACGATAAACTTCTTCGTTGAGCACATGGCTCTTGACCTCTTTGCCGAAGCGACGGCGCAGCTGGTCGATGCTTACATGACCTTTGCGGAATCCGGGGATAACGCGGGTGCGGCCTATTTCTTTAAGTTCTTTGTTAACCTTGTCGAGATAATCGTTTTGGGTTACTTCAACCTTGATGCGACCTTCGAGATCGCCGGTTTTTTCGAGCGTAACTTGCATAAAATGAAGTGTTTTTATGTTGTTATTGAGATTATATGCTAATTTTCAAGGTGCAAAATTAAGTGTAAAAATCTGATAAAACAATTTGCGGAGTCAATTTTTATCCAAAATTAGCATTTTAACCTCTGAATCTCTGAATGTGATGACACTGCCTTTGTGCCGCTACGTTGCTCAGGATATGGCTCAGTGAGGTTTTTTCTTGACAGGTGGTTAAAATTGGTTAATTGGAGCGGCTGTTACGGATGAGCCACGATAAAGTGGCTACCTTTGCAAAAATTATGCTATTCTGAAAATGAAGGTAGTTGAATATAAGGACGTGGAGATTCTCCGTAAGGAGCTTGTGGTGCTGAAACATGTCGATTTCTCACTTGAAGAGGGTGAGTTTGTTTACCTGATCGGAAAAGTGGGCAGCGGCAAGTCGAGCCTGCTTAAATCCATGTATGCCGAGATCCCCTTGTTTAATGGCGAGGCTCGGGTCATGGATACCTCTCTGGTGGGTATAAAACGGAAGGAGGTGCCTCTGCTGCGCAGGCAGATCGGAATTGTGTTTCAGGATTTTCAACTGCTTACCGACCGCACCGTTTACGATAATCTGAAATTTGTGCTCGACGCTACCGGCTGGAAAGACCGTGATGCACGCGACGAGCGTATCGAAGAGGTGCTCAAACAGGTCGGCATGGCAAATAAAAGCTACAAGATGCCTCATGAACTTTCCGGCGGAGAACAGCAGCGCATAGTCATTGCGCGCGCGCTCCTGAACAGGCCCAGACTGATTCTGGCCGACGAGCCTACCGGAAATCTCGACCCTGCTACCGGCGACCGGATCGTGCAGCATCTCCGCGACATAGCCGGAAAAGGAACCGCTGTGGTTATGGCCACACACAACATGCAGCTCGTTGAGCAATATCCGGCAAGGGTGATGCGGTGTGCCGACAAAAGGCTTGAATGTGGCGAATAGATCTCACAGTCATAGAAGAGCGTATTTTTTTCAGTTAGAACGATATTATTGTAACATCACGGGCTTCGGAGGTTGCCCGTATAACAAAGATTTTCATAACCGATGAAAGTTTTGAAATTCGGAGGCACTTCGGTCGGAAGCGCCAGGCGCATCAAGGAAGTTGCAGGTCTCATAACAGGCCGCGGAGTGAACATCATAGTGCTGTCGGCCATGTCGGGCACCACAAATACCCTGGTCGAGATAGCCGACTACATGCACAAAGGAAATGCCAATGGCGCGAAAGAAATTATAAATGCCCTTGAGAAGCGCTACGGCGAAGTGATCGATGAGCTTCTGAGCGACACTGCCTGTGTCGAGGCCGCGCGCGAACGCATCGGAGAGTTTTTCCACCATATCCGTTCGTTTACACGCGAAGGATTCGGCGAAGTCGAGGAGAAAGAGATTCTTGCCCAGGGAGAGCTTATGTCAACCACCCTGATGGATATTTACCTGCATGAGCAGGGGGTTAAATCCGTATGGTTGCCCGCTCTTGAATTCATGCGCACCGATGCCGACGGAGAGGCCGACAGCGACTATATTGCCGAGCGCCTCGGTGCCATGCTCGAACAGCATCCTGAGGCCGACCTGTTCATAACGCAGGGGTTCATCTGTCGCAATGTCCGCGGCGAGATCGACAACCTGCAGCGTGGCGGAAGCGACCTGACTGCATCTTTGATCGGAGGAGCACTGCTGGCCGAAGAAATCGAGATATGGACAGATATCGACGGAATGCACAACAACGACCCCCGTTTTGTTGAACGCACTGAACCTGTGCATGAAATGCACTTCGACGAGGCTGCCGAGCTTGCTTATTTCGGACCCAAGATCCTGCATCCCACCTGTGTCATGCCCGCCCGCATGAACAATATACCCATCCGTGTGCTCAACACCATGGAGCCTGAAGCCCGTGGAACTCTGATTTATAACACAGTGCATTCCCGCTCGATAAAAGCTGTGGCGGCTAAGGATAATGTCATTGCCATAAAAATCAAGTCGTCGAGAATGCTCATGGCCTCAGGCTTTATTCACCGTGTGTTCGAGATTTTCGACAACTACCACAGGCCTATCGACATGATAGCCACCAGCGAGGTCGGTATATCGGTAACAATCGACAACCCGCTGAAACTCGAGCATATCGTTGACGAACTCAAGGAGATCGGCACAGTGACCATCGACTACGATATGGTGATAATCTGCGTGGTCGGTGATCTGGAATGGCATAACCGCGGTTTCGAGGCCAAGGCGGTCGACGCCCTGCGTCACATCCCGGTTAGAATGATCTCATATGGTGGCTCAAACTACAATATCTCGTTCCTGGTCAAGAAAGAAGATAAAGTCAAAGCCCTTAACGCCTTGTCTGAGAAGCTCTTCTACTCCGAGTGAAACATCTGTTTTTAACAAACACATCTTTAACACACAGAAACTTGATGAAAATAAAACCGAGGCTTACTGTTCTTTCTGTAATGTCTGCGGCAGTCCTGACAGTTGTCGCCCAGATTTCGGGCGAATTGAAGGGAAATGTCATAATGTCGCTTGACCGGTGCCTGGAGATAGCTCTGGCCGACAATCCCACTGTGAAAGTGGCCGATATGGAGATCTCCCGTCTTGATTTTTCGCGCAAGGAGGTGCTGGGACAGTTGCTCCCTTCGATAAGCTTCAGCGGCATGTATAACCGCACTCTCGCAAAGCAGGTGGCCTATATGAATATGGATGGTTTCAGTCTGCCCGGACTTGGTGGCGGGTCGCAGGGTGATGATGGAGAGCTTCCTGACGGTGGCGACGGAGACACGCAGCAGCTTCTGTCGCGAGCCGGCGGCTCAGGTATGTCTGGCGGAAAAAGCGGCGATAACGGAATCAAGATGGGACTTGACAACAGCTTCCAGCTCGGGTTTTCAGCATCGCTGCCCCTTATTGCTCCCCAGCTATGGAAATCGCTGAAACTCAGCGACAGCCAGATAGCTGAAAGTATCGAGCAGGCCCGCAGCTCGCGACTGTCGCTTGTAAATCAGGTCAAGACTGCCTATTACGGCCTGTTGCTTGCCGAAGAGTCTTATAAAGTGATAGAGGAGAACCGCGATATGGCCTCGTTCACAGCTTCGCTGTATCAGCGTCAGTAT
>CAMWTV010000184.1 GCA_947177215.1 uncultured Muribaculaceae bacterium | reverse complement strand
CTCTTCCCACGGTTTCATGATCACGGTGAGCTGGCTACGCGACTGGCTTGTGCCCACACGCGGACTTGAGCCGGTGACATTGAGCACGTGGTCAACCTCTTCCTGTGCGCCCAGAAAGGCCATGGCCCTGTCGGTTACCTCACGCGTGCGCTCGATTGTGGCCCCCTCGGGCAATTCAAGCTCAACAGTGAAATATCCCTGGTCTTCCTGCGGCATGAAGCTTTGCGGAACCAAGCGGTTCATGACATAGATGGCCACCAGTGCGAGCCCGAATGCGGCGAACATGCGTCTGGAGTGGCGGAATGAAGCTGCCACAAGGCGACCGTAGAACCTGTTGCTGCGCAGCAGCGAGTAGTTGATTGTGCGGAAAAGGCGGTTTTTGCGCTTCACCGTGTCGGGCTTCAGAAAATAAGCGCACATCACCGGGCTGAGAGTAAGCGCCACGATGGTGGAGATTACCACTGACACGGCTATTGTTACTGTGAACTGCCTGTAGAGCTGGCCTGTTATGCCGCCAAGGAAACTCACCGGAACAAACACCGCACACAACACAAGCGACATGGCTATCAGCGCTCCCGAAAGATTGCTCATGGCCTTGCGGGTGGCTTCGTAGGGGGGGAGCCCCTCTTCGTGCATCACACGGTCTACATTCTCGACCACAACTATGGCGTCGTCGACCACTATGCCGATGGCCAGAATGAGGCCTAACAGGGTCATCAGGTTCAGCGAGAAGCCGAACACCATCATAACCCCGAACGTTCCGATCAGGGAGATAGGAACGGCCACCAGAGGTATCAGTGTGGCCCGCCAGCTTTGAAGCGATAGGAACACAACGAGAATCACAAGTGCGAGCGCCTCGAAAAGAGTGCGGTAAACGTGGTGGATCGATGCCTCGATATAGGTTGTGGCGTCAAACGGAATAGAATAAGAGATGCCTGCCGGAAAGCCGTGGCTGATCTCGTTCATAGTTTTTTTAACGGCCTCAGCAACTTCGATGGCGTTGGCTCCCGGCAGCATGTTGATGTTGAGCACGGCTGCGTTGCCGCCGTCGATTCCGCTCTCGGTTGAGTATGACGACGCCTCGAGCGATATTCGCGCCACATCCTTAAGGCGGATAAGAGATCCGTCGGAATTGGCTCTTACAACAATCTGCTCGAACTCCTCTGGCGAAGAGAGGCGCCCCTGTGCTGTTATAGGTATCGTTACGTCGATCCCCTCCATAGGCGCATCGCCGAGAACTCCGGCTGCCGATTCGCGGTTCTGGTCTTTCAGGGCCGTCTGCAAATCCTTTACTGTGAGTCCGAAATTGGCGAGTTTCGCCGGATCAACCCATATACGCATTGCGTAATAGCGGCTACCGACATTCGACACGCTGCCTACACCGGGCACACGCCTCAGGAGGTCGAGCACGTTGAGTGTGGCGTAGTTCGACAGGTAAATCTCGTCATATTTCGGATCTGACGACTGCAATGTTATGGTCAGCAGCTTGCTCGACGCCTGTTTCTCAACGGTCAGTCCGTTCTGCACAACCTCGGCCGGAAGTCGTGATTCTGCTTTTTTGATGCGGTTCTGGATGTCGACGGCAGCCAGGTCGGGATCGGTCGAGATGTCGAATGTAACGACACATGAGAATCCGCCCGAGTTGCTGCATGTCGACTCCATGTAGATCATTCCGGGAGTTCCGTTCAGCTCCTGTTCGATAGGGGTAGCCACCGCCTGGGTCACGGTCTGGGCGTTGGCACCCGGATAAGAGGCAGAGATTCTGACTACAGGAGGCACAATCTGGGGATATTGGTCGACAGGGAGCATCATCAGTCCGATGGCGCCCACTATCACTATGACAATCGACATCACAATGGAGAACACCGGATGGTCGATGAAAAAATTCTTCTTCATTTCAGTATGGGTTGGCTTGGTGAAGATTGATGCTGTTACCGGTGGGATTCGGCTGACACCGTGGTCACTTTCGTGCCGTGGGTAAGCTTGTGGATCCCTTCGGTAACTATTCTCTCGCCTGCCGACAGGCCTCGCTCAATTATGGTGTTGTTTCCTGTCTCAGGGCCTGTCTCTACAAATCTGCGCTCTACCACATCGTCGGGGCGCACCACAAAAATATAAGACCCGCCATTCTCGTTCACAATGGCCTTGGTCGGCACCACGACAGCTTTTTCACGCACATCCATAAGTAGTTTCACCTTTGTGAACTGCCCCGGAAGCAGTGTGTGGTCGGGGTTGGGCATCTCGGCACGCACCGAGAATGTGCCTGTCTTCGGATCTACCTGCGGATCGGCGAAGTCAACCGGGCCGCTGTGGGGATAAGCCCTTCCGTCGGCCAGTGTTATCGTGATCGACGGATTCCAGTGTCGTGTGGAGTCGCGGTGACCCAGGTTCACATTGCGCTCTTTTGAACGCAGATAGTCGAGCGATGTCATGCTGAAATCGATCAGAACAGTGTCGCTTTTAACCACAGTGGCCAGCAACGACTGTCCTCCTGGGCCAACAAGCGCGCCAATGTCGGCATTTCGTTCAGATATATATCCTGAGATAGGAGCCTGCACGTTGGTGTAGCCCAGAGTCATCTCAGCCTGCGTGAGGTCGGCCTCGCACACCACCACATCGGCCGTGGCGCTTTCATAAGCGGCCACCGCATTGTCAAGGTCAAGCTGGCTGGCTGCATTCTCGGCATAGAGCGGGCGTATGCGGTTGAGGTCGCGTTCGGCCTTCTGCTGTTGGGCGCGGGCTTTGTTAAGCTGTGCCTTGGCTTTGTTGACGCGCGCCTGATACACACGGGGGTCGATAACGAAAAGTGTCTGGCCACGTTCGATATATGTGCCTTCGGCAAAAAGCATTTTCTCGAGATAGCCTTCGACACGGGCACGTATCTCGATAAGCTGCTGGGCGCGCACACGTCCCACATATTCTCCGTAGATATTGACATCTTCTGTCTTGACGGTCTCGGTCTCTACTACCGGCGGCGCAGGGGGCACCGGCTTCGGTTTCAGAGCGATTACAGTAGCGATAATGGCTCCGACAATGACAACGACTGCCACAAGAATCATTCCTCTGATTTTTTTAGGCAGCTTCCAGAACCGTCTGATCCATGCGGCGAAGATAATCTCCACTCGCTTTAGCAAGCATTTGAACTTAGCCATGATAATTGTAAACTTAAACAATGATGAATGGTGACGCCATGCGTCGTCAATAATATGATACTAACTATAACGAAGAGTGTGATGAAATAGTTCGGAGTCGACATGAACACATGCGTGAAATAATGTTGTAAAGCTTTGAGAAGCGTTTATTGCACAGTTATAAACCGCGACAAAGTTAGAGCGTTGCCCTGTCAGGGGAAAGAATCTGCTCATAGACGCCACGAATATGATAATAAAACCGATCGACTGTCGTGCCCGCAGGGATATAAAACAAGGCCTTGTGTCAAGTTTATGATTCTGACACAAGGCCTTTGCTAATTCTAAACAAACCTAATCAAATGTCAATCTTTTATGCTGTCGGGCAAAGTAGGCATAGCACCCTGGCAAGTGCATACGTATGCTGACGTCTCGACAGCTTTGCGGTGTGCCTCCTCCACGCTTTTGCCTTTGAGAATGCACGATATGAAGGCAGCTGTGAAAGAATCGCCGGCACCTACCGTATCAGCCACCGTTACCTTGGGTGTGGGCTGGAACGACACATTGCCGGGGGTGAACACATAGCTGCCGTTGATGCCGCATGTCAGGATAAGCATTTTCAGATTATACTTACCTAACAGAATCCAGCATTTGTCCTGAAGGTCTATGCCGGGATAGCCGAACAGACGGCTTACGGTAACAAGTTCCTCGTCGTTGATTTTGAGTATATTGCACCGTTTCATCGAGTTGCACAGAATCTCCTTGGTGTAGAAGCCCTGACGCAGGTTCACATCGAACACCACCAGCGAGTCGTTGTTTTGCGGCATAGCGTCGAGAAAACGGTTTATCGTGTTGCGCGACACAACGCTGCGCTGTGCCAGCGATCCGAAGCATACGGCATTGGTTATCGCCGCGAGATTTTCAAGACGTGCGGTGTAAGGGATGTTGTCCCACGCCACATTCTCCTTGATGTCATACATCGGCACTCCGGCCTGGTCGATCTCTACCTGCACGGTGCCTGTGGGATAGGGCACCGTTTCGATGAGATGGCGAAGACCTTTGACATCGAAATTCTCGATTATCTCCGCTCCGAGCTTGTCATCGCCTATGGCGCTTACCACACAGCTCTGGAGCCCGAACTGGCTTACATGATAGGCGAAATTTGCGGGTGCGCCTCCTATTTTTTTACCTTCAGGAAGAACATCCCACAGGGCTTCTCCCATTCCGACTACAACATTGTTGTTCATGATATGATATTTTTTAATTATATAATCAGACCGGTCAGTATTAAATAATTTTGAACAGTTGCTTATTGATTACGAATGGCGTTTGATGCGGAGTGTGTAGTAAAGCAGATATACGACCCCGGCTGTCATAACGGCAACCGCACCCCACTGGCCTACACAGTCGGCGGCATAGCCCATGGCAAGAGGGAAAATGGTGCCGCCGAACAGTCCCATGATCATAAGGCCCGAAACTTCGTTTTTCTCACTGGGCGATGACACGAGCGCTTCGGAAAAGATTACCGAGAACACGTTAGAGTTGCCGAATCCCACCAGAGCGATGCCGGCGTAGATGGCTGTAAGGCTGTGGGCGGCAAACAGAATAAACATGCCTGCGAGCATCATCACAA
>CAMWTV010000183.1 GCA_947177215.1 uncultured Muribaculaceae bacterium | reverse complement strand
CGCTGACTGCCCGTTCGGTGAAATGGAATGTGATTGACCGTGTTTCATCGCAGGTGCTTTATGCCGTGACGGGGATTATCCTGGCACGTGTTCTAAGCCGGGAGGATTTCGGCCTGGTAGGCGCGGTGCTTGTGTTTCAGGCATTCGCGTCGCTGTTTGTTGACAGCGGGTTCTCTTATGCCCTGATTCAGCGGAAGAATCCGACAAGGCTTGATTACAGCACTGTGCTGTGGTTCAATATGGCTGTGGCTGTGGGAGCCTATGTGGTGCTGTTTTTCGGCGCTCCGCTGATAGCGTGGTGTTATGACGGTGACGAGCGTCTGATTCCGCTTTGCAGGGTGATGTTTCTGTCGTTTATACTGAATGCGTCGGCGATAGTGCAGACGAACCGCCTGATGAAGCGTATGGATGTCAGGATGGTGGCTGTGTCGAATACGCTGGGTCTGACAGCCGGAGCTATGGTGGGTATCACGATGGCTTTCGGGGGGTATGGAGCGTGGGCTATAGTATGGCAGACGATTGTGGTGAACGGGGTTAAGAGCGCTGTTCTGTGGCTTACGTCGGGATGGATGCCGTTGATGCGTTTTTCGCTGAAGTCGCTGCGGAGTTTTTTCAAGGTCGGCTCCGGCATGATGGCAAGCTCGTTTATGAATGTGGTTTTCCAGAATGTGTATGCGTTTGTGATAGGTAACCGTGCGGGGCTTGTGCCTCTGGCTTATTACACTCAGGCCGACAAGTGGAGCAAGATGGGGGTTACCTCGATATCGCAGGTGCTGACATCCTCTTTTCTGCCGGCGCTGTCGCATGTGCAGGACGACGGGGAGCGTTTTGCCAGGGTGAGCGGCAAGATGAACCGTTTCACGGCTTATCTGCTGCTGCCGGCTCTCGGTTTTCTGGGAGTTATGGCGCAGCCGATATTCCATTGCCTTTTCGGAGAGAAATGGGATGATTCGGTGGTGCTGTTCCAGCTGTTGCTGGCGCGCGGAGTCTTTACAGTGCTTACGGGTCTGTATAACAATTATCTGATAGCGAAGGCTCAGACCAAGACTGTTGTGGCGATGGAGGGTCTGCGCGACGGGGCGGCAATGCTTTTTCTGGCGGCTTCGCTGCCTGTTATAGCCGTGACGACTCCTGATGATGCGGTGTGGGGGATAAAGGTTCTGCTTTACGGGCAGCTTGCCGCTTCGGCCATAACCTGGGGCGTGATGGTGCCCAAGGCTGCTGAGGTGACGGGGCGGAGCGGCTGGAGTTTTGTGCGGGACAATGTGCCCTATCTTGCCGAGACGGTTGCGATAGGGGGGATAATGTGGGCCGAGAGCCTGTGGATAGCCAACGAGTGGATGCTGCTGGCCGCGCAGGGGGTGACCGGAGTGGCGCTTTATCTGGGTGTTAACCGGATGCTTGATTCGGCCATACAGCGTGAAGTGCTGTCGATGGCAGGGAGCAGGCTGTGGCGCCGAAGCAGGTGATTGGGTGGTGTGTCAGAGGGTGCGGAAAGGGTTGTGGCAGGAAAATGACGGTGAGGATGCCGCAGTGTTGGGAGAAATAGTTATTTTTGTAAAAAATAAGATTTATGTCGGTCAACAAAGTGATACTTGTGGGCAATGTCGGGAAGAATCCGGAGGTCAGATATGTGGACAGCCGGCCTTATGCCACGTTTTCGCTTGCTACCACCGAGCGCGGCTACACAACGGCGCAGGGGGTGCAGGTGCCCGAACGCACGGAATGGCACAACATTGTGATGTGGGACAGAAACGCCGAGATTGCCGAACGGTATATAACCAAGGGAACCAAACTTTATGTGGAGGGGAAACTGCGCACACGATCGTGGCAGGACAGGAATGCGATAAACCGTGTGATAACCGAAGTAGTGGTCGAGAGTCTCGATATTCTGGCCAGAGCAACCGGAGGTGGTCAGACGCAGCCGTGAAAACAATATAAATCAAGTATAACAGAATGGAAAAAGTGAAGAAAGACTTGCATGAGGCTCTCAAGCCAGAAACTGACGAGAGAGCGATCTATGCCGATGCCGATCCGCTGGAACTGCCTGAAAACGCGTTTCGTGAGCTTGGCGCCGATGAGCATTACAGACCTATTATGCATCCGGCACGTGACTATAAGGAGGTTACGGTTTATTCGGTTGTGATGGGTCTGGTGCTGTGTGTGATTTTCAGTGCTGCAGCGGCTTATCTCGGCCTTAAGGTGGGCCAGGTTTTCGAGGCCGCCATACCTATCGCGATCATCGCCGTGGGGCTTTCGGGTGCGCTTGGCAAGAAGAATGCCCTTGGCCAGAATGTGATAATCCAGTCGATCGGCGCCTGTTCGGGTGTGATTGTTGCCGGTGCTATTTTCACGTTGCCGGCGCTTTATATTCTTCAGGCGAAATATCCTGAGATAACGGTTAATTTCTTTCAGATTTTTCTGAGCTCTCTGCTCGGAGGAGTGCTGGGCATTCTGTTTTTTATTCCTTTCAGGAAGTATTTCGTGAAGGATATGCACGGAAAATATCCTTTCCCCGAAGCTACGGCAACCACACAGGTGCTTGCCAGCGGCCAGAATGCCGGCGCCGAAGGTGGATCGCAGGCCAAGACGCTTGTTATCGCATCGCTGATAGGCGGTATCTATGACTATGTGGTGGAGACGTTCGGCTTCTGGGCAGGCACTCTTTCGACAACCGTCAGCTCGTGGGGTGAGGCTATCGCCGAGAAAACCAAGCTTGTGATGAGCTGCAACACCGGTGCGGCTGTGCTGGGTCTGGGTTATATTGTAGGTCTGCGCTATGCCTTTATAATCTGTGCCGGGTCGCTGTTTGTGTGGTGGGTAATCATTCCGCTGATGGGCACTTACGGCAACGCGGAGATAGCGGCGATGACGTCGCAGGATATTTTCAGCAACTATGCCCGCATGATCGGTATCGGCGGCATTGCGATGGCGGGTGTGATCGGTATCGTGAAGTCGTGGCCGATTATCTGTCAGGCTGTTGGTCTGGCCGGTCGTGAGTTCAAGGGTGGCGCCCAGAGCAGCCGCAAACCGATGCGCTGGCAGTGGGACATCTCGATGAAGCATGTTGTGTTCTTTATCGCCATTGCTCTGGTGGCCGTGTTGCTTTTCTTCTGGTTCGGTGGTATCAACAACTGGTGGCAGGCGCTCGTGGCATGGAGTGTGGGGACTCTGATAGCATTTATGTTTACAACGGTGGCTGCCAATGCCATCGCTATCGTGGGGAGCAATCCGGTGTCGGGTATGACGCTTATGACCCTTATCATAGCTTCGGCTATTTTCGTGGCTATCGGCCTTAAAGGCACTTCGGGTATTGTGGCTTCAATGATTATCGGTGGCGTGGTGTGCACGGCGCTTTCAATGGCCGGGGGATTCGTGACCGACCTGAAGGTGGGTTACTGGCTCGGATCGACTCCGCGCAAGCAGGAGCAGTGGAAGTTTCTGGGCACACTGGTGTCGGCCGCTACTGTAGGCGGGGTGATTCTGGTGCTGAACCAGGTTTACGGTTTTTCGGGTGAGAATGCCCTGGTTGCCCCGCAGGCCAATGCGATGGCCAAGGTGATAGAGCCTTTGATGATGGGCGGTGACACACCCTGGATTCTGTATATGACCGGTGTTGTGCTTGCTCTGCTGCTCAACTGGCTCGGGGTGCCGGCTCTGGCTTTCTGTCTGGGTATGTTTATTCCGCTGTCGCTCAACATGCCGCTGCTGGTTGGTGGCGCAGTTGCCTATTTCGTGAGCCACAGCTCGAAAGATCAGGCTGTGAACGATGCCCGCCGTGACCGCGGAACTCTGATTTCTTCGGGTCTTATAGCCGGTGGCGCTCTGTTTGGTGTGTTTGCCGCGCTGACGCGTTTCTTCGGATTCGAGTATGTGTGTGGCGTTTCGGCCGGAATGCTTCAGGTTTACGGTATAATTGCTTACGGACTGCTGATCGCCTATCTGTGGTGGGACAGCTGTCGGGGAAGGAAGTGAGTCGTGACGCACTGACATAATCACTTCCTTGCGAAAGGATATGAACAAGGCCATGTGTCAAGTCTGAGGGCTTGACACATGGCCTTGATCGGTTGTGGATGAATTCAGGCCCGGGTGCCTGAGGGTTTGGGAAGTTCGGCGGTGACGGGCAGGGGGGTGCCGAAGACCGGATATCCGTTGTTCCATTCAAACGGCTGCATGCGCGGGGTGCGTGCATCGCCTCGTCCGGGTGGATCGGTTTCGGTGTCGCGGGCATGATAGAGTATGTAGTGCTCTTTGCCGTCGGGTGACTGGAAGAAGCTGTTGTGCCCGGTGCCGTAGACAGAGTTTTCAGGATTCTGTCTGAACAGCGGTTTGTCGGCTTTTTTCCAGGATGAGGGGTCGAGCAGGTCGGAATCGGTGGTGGCGGTCAGAAGCCCGAGAGCATAATGTGGTGTCCAGCATCCGCTGGCGGAATATGCTATGTGGATGTAGCGCCCGGACGGATCGACCAACGGCTGTGGGCCTTCGTTTACATAGATTGTGTAGGGTGGATTCCATCCGTTTTCATTGAGATAGTGGCGCTCCCATTCGAGTTCCGGTTTCGAGATCAATACCCGTTCGGATGATAGTGTCCAGGGGTTCTCCATTTCGGCAATGTAGATGCATTGGGTTTCGGTGTCGACGCGGCGTTTCTGCCATCCTGACCACACCATGTAGCATTTTCCGTTGTGCTGTAGGATTGATGCGTCGATGGCCCAGTTGTTGTCGGGATCAGTGCTTATGCGTCCTTTCATGGCGAACTCACCTTCGAATGGGTCTTCGT
>CAMWTV010000182.1 GCA_947177215.1 uncultured Muribaculaceae bacterium | reverse complement strand
ACGTAATACAGACATCAAGCAGCCATGAGCCGTTTGAAGTGCCCTACACCAACCCCCGTTTTGCCGGCGACCCGAAGAAAAACGCTTTCGCATATGCCGACAGCTGCCTGATGGCCTTTACCGACGGCCTTCGGCAACAGCCCGAATGGAACAATACGCTGATGGTCATTGTGCCCGACCATCTTGGCGCATGGCCCAAAGATCTGCCCGATGCCGAAAAGCGGCATCATGTGCCGCTCGTAATGGCCGGAGGAGCCCTGAACGCAAGCGGAATAGTAATCGACACTCCCGGCTCACAGAACGACATTGCCGCCACTCTGCTTGGAATGCTCGGAATGGAGCACAGCGGCTTTGATTTCAGCCACGACATGCTCGATCCTTCGGCGCCTCATTACGGAATGTTTACAGAGCCTTCATTGGCAGGCATTGTGACTGCCAATGACACAGTTGACATCAACTGTGACTCAGGAGAGATCGTGAAAGCCAAAGGCCCATGCGCCGACCGTCGCGCCAGAGAGATCAAAGCCCTGCTGCAGACCCTCTATGACACGATCGACAAGCTTTAACATAATTTATTGCAGCATTGATTAAACTGTTTAGACTCAACATAGTCATATAAAACCGACCTTAAAAATCTTCATAGTGCGATATGATCGACTTTCTTAACAGCATAGACACACAGATATATTTATTTTTCAACGGAATGCACACACCGTTGGCCGACAATTTCATGATGCTTTTCACCGGGCGATTCATATGGGTGCCCATGTATCTGGCCATAGCCCTGATGCTGCTGAAAACCTTCGGCCCGCGGCTCACAGGCATATACATTCTCGCCATAGCGCTTGCCATAACGCTTACTGACCAGACGTGCGCCACACTCATACGCCCGTTAGTGGCAAGATTACGCCCGTCGAACATAGAGAACCCCCTGTCGGAACTGGCGATTCTGGTCGACGGTTACCGCGGAGGGAGATATGGATTCCCGTCATGCCATTCGGCCAACTCATTCGCGCTCGCGGCATTTGTCTGCTCCCTTGTGCGGCGTCCGAAAATCATCGCGTTCATGATCGGATGGGCAGTGCTCAACTCATACACACGCCTTTATCTCGGGGTACACTATCCCGGCGACCTGATTGTGGGGGCCGTTATCGGCAGCTTTTTCGGCTACATCTGCTATCTGGCTGCACGCCGGTTCGCACCTACCGCACGCGAGACATCGCTTGCCTCCATGGGCAATCCGCTGTTCAACATCCCCTCCGGCCTGCAGCTTTCCGACGGCACTCCACACAGCTTCGGCATAACCGTAGGCGACCTGATGATCTCTGTCGGCGTGGGAACAATATTCTACATAATCGCAATGAGCCTCACTGCCTGAGAATGCAGCTTAAATTTGGCGACATATATAATTAACATCCGCTTTCGCCGTTAATCAGATATGGATCCCCCCTTTCGCCGCCTTTGCGGCAGGAGCCATAATCGGGATTCCTGTTCTGAACGATATGGGTTTTGTGAAAAAACTAATTGCAATAATATATCTGCTCGCTGTGTCGGCCGAGGTTTTCGCCCAGGTGAAAATCCATGGCCGCGTGATCGACGTCGACGACTCGCCGCTTGAGTTTGTCACGGTGAGAATTGACGGCACCGCCATAGGCACGAACACCGGGCTCGACGGCACATATGCCCTCTCGGCGCCTCAGCCCGCCAACGACACACTGACGGTTGTGTTCTCCTGCATCGGATATGAAGAGCTGAGACGCACGCTGGCCCACCCTCAGGGCGATCTGGCGCTCAATGTGCGCATGCGCTCGAAAAATCATGAGCTTCAGGAAATAATGGTGACCGATTTCCGCAAGCAGACCACCCAGATGCAGACCCTCGACAAAGATTCATACCGCCTTGCAGCCGATGCCACCGGAGGCAGTGTGGAATCGCTGCTCACCACCATGGCGGGAGTGAATTCAAGCAACGAGATGTCGAGCCAGTATTCGGTGCGCGGAGGAACCTACGACGAAAACTCGGTCTACATCAACGGCATCGAAGTCTACCGTCCTCAGCTCATCTCTTCCGGACAGCAGGAGGGCCTCAGTGTCATAAATCCCGACATGGTAGGCTCTATCGGATTCTCGACAGGCGGTTTCGGCGTGGAATACGGCGACAAGATGTCGTCGGCGCTCGACATAACCTACCGGGAGCCTGAAACTTTCGAGGGGTCGGTAAGCGGCAGCCTTATGGGAGCGAACCTTTCGGTCGGACAGAGCTCCAGGCAATTCTCACAGCTGCACGGTGTGCGCTACAAACGCAACTCATCGCTTCTCAGCTCGCTTGAGACACGCGGGGAATACGACCCTAATTTCTTTGACTACCAGACCCACCTGTCGCTCAAAATGGGCCGAAAATGGAAAGCCTCGTTCCTCGGCAACATCGCCGTGAACAACTATAAATTCGTTCCCGTAAGCCGCGAGACCAATTTCGGCACGTCGACCGACGCCAAGCAGTTCAAGGTTTACTTCGACGGAATGGAAAAAGACCGCTTCGAGACCTATTTCGGAGCAGTCAGCCTCGACTACAACCATTCACGCAGCACGGCATTCTCGCTTCTGGCCTCAGGCTATCTCACAAATGAGCTTGTATCTTACGACATAAGCGGAGAATACTGGCTCGACCAGGCCGGAACCACCGGCGAAGGAAACCCCGACAACGCCGTTGGCGGCGAGCTTGGCGTGGGGCGCTATCACGAGCATGCACGCAACCGCCTGAAAATATCGGTATTCTCGCTCGGCCTGAAAGGCCATACAGGCATCCGCAACCATTCGCTGACCTACGGGATGGAATATCGCCGTCAGAACATCATGGAGCGCACCCGCGAATGGGAGCTGCGCGACTCTGCCGGCTATACCCTGCCGTCAGACGGCCAGTCGATACGCATGATCTACAACATGCACTCTAACCACAACCTCGCCACCAACCGGCTGGCCATCTATGCCGCCGACTCCTACCGTCTGAACACAACGGCAGGATATTTCGCCATAAACGCGGGGTTGCGCTTCTCCTACTGGGACTTCAACCGCGAGTTTCTGGTGTCGCCCAGAGCCAATGTCGCCTTCGTGCCCGAACGCAACAACTCGCTGACATTCCGTTTCGCCACAGGCCTCTATTATCAGCAACCGTTCTATAAAGAATTCCGTCAGCCGGTCACCGACTCTTACGGCAATACGGTTGTCAATCTCAACAGCTCGATCAAATCGCAGCAGTCGCTCCACTTCATTCTCGGGGGCGACTACACGTTCCGCATGTTCGACAGGCCCTTCAAGTTCTCGGCCGAAGGCTACTACAAGAAGCTCGACAAGCTGATCCCCTACGAAGTCGACAATCTGAAGATTGTATATTCCGGGGTCAACTCCACCAACGGCTATACAACCGGACTCGATCTTAAGCTCTTCGGCCAGTTCGTGCCGGGCACCGACTCATGGATCAGTTTCTCGGTCATGAAAACCGGCGAGAACCTCAACGGAGTCACCGTGCCCCGCCCCACCGACCAGCGCTATTCGCTCGCCGTGTTCTTCACCGACTATTTCCCCAAATTCCCGAAACTGAAATTCTCGCTCAGAGGAATCTTCTCCGACGGCATGCCCACCACCGCCCCGCACTCATCGCGCGACAAGGGCTATTTCAGGGCCCCTGCCTACAAGCGCGTCGACATAGGGCTCAACTATGCCCTGCTCTCGCCGCCCAAAGAGGGGGAACACCGGTCAGGTATAGGCAGGTGGCTCAAAAGTGTGTGGCTCGGAGCCGACGTGTTCAACCTGCTCGACATATCGAACGTGTCGAGCTACTATTGGGTAACCGATGTCAATAACATCCAGTATGCCGTGCCCAATTACCTGACCCGCCGCCAGTTCAACATCCGTCTCACCGTCGATTTCTGATCCTCTGCCGCAATGTCGAAACTACAGCTGAAAAAAGAACTGAAAGCCATGAGCCGCGAGCAGCTCGAGCAGATGATTCTCGACTGCTACGAATCGCGCAAGGAGATCAAAGCCTATCTTGACTTCTTCATGAACCCCGATATCGGAAAGCTAATGGAGAAATACAAAATCGCCATATCGCGCGAGATGGCACGCGGCAAACGAGGCTACAGCAAGGCCCGCATTTCAGTTATCCGCAATCTCATAAAGGAATTCTCATCGTTTCAGCCCGGCTTCGAGGCTGAGACCGAACTGCGCGTCTATGCCCTCTCCATAGGTCTGCTTGCCGAAACCGAGCTGCGCTTCACCGACACACTTATAAACGGCATAACACAGCTCATGATGCAGACCCTCGAGGCCGCCGACCGCAACATGGTTGCCGACAGCCTCCTTGAGCGCCTCACCGCCATGCTCGACAGCCCGCACAGCGGCACACGCTATTTCCGCCACCACCTGCGCAAAGCCCTCTCAGAGTTTGCGCCACAATAAATAGAGCGCACGGTGACCCGTAAATCGGAAAATAATGGCTAACTTTGCGGCTGACTATGACAAGAAAAAAAACGTTACTCATCATATTGTTCGCGCTGATATTTGCCGTTGCAGCCACATCGGCCAAGAAAACAGTGCTCGAACCCTCCTACGCATGGCGTGTCACCCCTCCCCTGGGGCTGCGTGAGCCGGCCACCATCGACACCCTCTACCAGAACTATTCGCTCGGTTTCATTCCACAGACCGTGAGCTACGCCTATGCCGCAACCGGCAATTACTGCGCCGAGGGACACAACATGCTCTTCATGCAGCGCGAGCCGATAAGCGAATTCATGTTCCACGAC